>JACOST010000006.1 GCA_016178705.1 Deltaproteobacteria bacterium
GACGTGGCAGGCGGGATTGATCCGCGGGACGGGAAGTGTGAACGCCAACGGCGGGTTGGTGCTGAGCACGACCTCGACGATCACCTTGTTCGATACGCGCACGTTGAACAACGCGGGCGTGGCGACGTGGACGGGGCCGGGAACCTTCTCGCTCGGGGGCAACGCGATTTTCAACAACCTGATGGGCGCGACCTTTCAGATCAAGACCGCCGCCGACATGGGGGCGGGGGCGTTCAACAACCACGGGCTGGTGACCAAGGAGCTGGGCAGCGGTGATGGGATCACGGTGCTCTCGTCGTTCCTCACCGACACCGGCATGTTGACGGTGCTCAGTGGCACGCTGCAACTCGCGGGCGACGGGCTGCACCAAGGGACGACCACGGTGATGGCGGGCGCGGGGTTGGCGTTCACGGGCGGCGATCACACGGTGAGCGGTTCGCTGACGAGTCCCGACACGATTGGGTTCACCGGCGGGAACATCACGTTCACGTCCGGTAGCACGTACGGCGTGGGCGGGCAGACGTTGGTGAGCAATGCCGCCGTCACGTTCGCGGCGGGCGCCAACGCGATGCTGTCGAATACGCTGAAGGTCCAGGGTGGGAGTCTGACGCTGAGCACGGGCACGACGAAGACGGTGACGACGTACATGCAGACCGCGGGGACGCTGACCGGGGACGACGACTTGACGGTGACCGGCGTGATGACGTGGCAGGCGGGACTGATCCGCGGGACGGGGAGTGTGAACGCCAACGGCGGGTTGGTGTTGAGCACCACATCGACGATCACGCTGTTCGATACGCGCACGTTGAACAACGCGGGGGTGGCGACATGGACGGGGCCGGGGGCCTTCTCGCTCGGTGGCAACGCGATCTTCAACAACCTGATGGGCGCAACCTTTCAAATCAAGACGGCGGCCGACATGGGCTCGGGGGCCTTCAATAACGATGGCCTGGTGACCAAGGAGTTGGGTAGCGGCGACGGGATCACGGTGATCAGCAGCACGGTGACAAACCGCGGCACCATCGACGTCAAGAGCGGCACGCTCACCGTGACCAACGACTACACGCAGACGGCGGGCGTTACGCGCTTGAGCGGCGGGGCAGTGACCGCGCTGACCCCGCTCTCCATCCAAGGTGGCAAACTCGAAGGCGCGGGGACGATCACCGGCAACGTCAACGCGAGTGGCAGTGGTGAGGTCAGTCCGGGGTTGTCGCCTGGGTTGCTCAATGTCGCTGGCACCTACACTCAAGGTGACGGAGCCGCGTTGGCGATCGAGATCAACGGTCTCACTGCGGGCAGTGGCTTCGATCAACTCGCGATCACGCAAGCCGCCACTCTCGGCGGTACGCTCGCCGTGACGCGGCCGACAAATTTCTCGCCGAGTGTTGGCAATAGTTTCAAGATCATGACGTACGCTTCCCACACCGGGAAGTTTTCACATACCAGCGGACTCGTCACCGGGGGCGGCCTGGGGTTCAATGTGAACTACAATCCCACCGACGTGACGCTGACCTTCGCGCAGGAAAACTGTTTGGATGGCGTCGACAACGATAGCGACGGCTTGACCGACTGCGCCGATGCGAAGTGCATCGATCTCCCCGAGTGCATCCCGACGCCAACCAAGACGGCCACCAACACTCCGACGGTGACCGCGACGCCCACGGTCACCGCGACGGCAACGGTCACTGTGACGAGCACCATCACGAGTACCCCGACTCCGACTCCCACGGCCACCAAGACAACGGAGCTGGTGTGCATCGGCGATTGCGGTCACGACGGTGCCGTGACCGTCGAGGAACTCATCGTCGGGGTGAACATCGCGCTCGGCATCGCCGACTTCGGTACGTGCCCGCAGTTCGACGCGGACAACAACCAGGCCGTGACGGTTGAGGAGTTGATCCTCGCCGTGAACAACGCGCTCAACACCTGTCCGGTTCCCAACGCCACCCCGAGTGCCACCCGACCGACCCGCACCGCGACCGCCACCGCGACGGCAACGGCGACCACCGGTGGGGGAACGCCGGGCGGCGCCGCGGTGATCGCGGGGGGATCCTCGGTGGTGATCAATGCCATGAGCGTGATCCCGAACGTGATTGCCGCGGTGGCTGACGGGATCAACTTCGGCGGTGGGGCTGCAGCCGAGTTCGAGGGGCTCGACGGCGGCGCCGCCGGCGCGTGTCCGCTCAACGGCACGGCGAAGCGCAACGGCAGCTTTCCATTTGTCTCGTTCATGTTGATGGACTGTGAGGTGCCGACGGCCGATGGCTCGGTGACGTTCTTGGGGCAGGGCAGCTTGCAGCTCACGACTTTCAACATCGACATCACCGCCACGTTCAAAAACAGCGGGGGCGTCCTGACCCGCACCGCGCACGTGGTGCTTGGGGGAACGATCTCGCCAAGCTTGGGCGGCAGCTGCTTGCTGACCCAGGCAACCTTCTTGTTGACGAGCGGGATGATTTCCACGGGACCAGCCGGCGGTCCGCTGGTGACGGTGACCTTCCAGAACACGACGATGAAGATCGACAACATTACCTTCAACGCGGGGTGTGTCCCGACGATCTACCGCCTCACCTTCACCGGTCCGGTCGTTCTGCTGGCCCCAAGCGTCGATCCGATCAACGCGAGCTTCAACGCGCTGACGATGGACGTCGACGACAGCGGCAATCCGACGCAGTTCCGCCTGGGCGGTGGGATCAGCTCGCCGTGCTTTGGCGGACCCGCCAGCATCACGACGGTGACCACGCTCACGGTGCTCGATGGCCATAGCTGTCCGAACGCGGGTGAACTCATGGTGAACTCCGGCAACGGATCGGCGGAGATCTTCTATCGGTCGGACGAATCGGTCGACGTCGATACCAACGGCGATCACACCATCGACGTGACGGCTCCGAACTGCCTCGATCCGCGTCTGCTCATGTGCGTGGCGTGACGAGATCCCAAATCACCTCGCGGGGCGCGCGCCCCGCGGGGTGATTTGGGCCGCGACGTTCTGTCCTGCACCCTCGCGTCGGATCAGTGAGGACGGGTCATTGATCCATCATCAACACCGGTGATCCATTGTACGTCGCAGTGATGTTTGTGCGCGCCGTGCGCTTCGCAGTGCGTGTCGACGCGCCGCGTGAATGGCTCCAAGAAAAGACTACTGACTTTGGACCATAAGCCGATCATCCAAAGCCACAGCTACAGGATCGTCCTTGTCGTGTGGGAGTAGCACATCCGTTGCTGTACAGCGGCGCTGATCTTGCAGTGTCGGCGATTCGTTCGATTCGGAGTGTGCCGTGCGGAAACCTTGCGACGCCGCCGAAGCGCCGTTCCGCTAACCCAACGCAGGAGGGATACCATGCGCCTGACATTTCGCTTTTGCAGCCTCGCAGTAGCCGTGATCGTCGGTGGGGGCGATCGTGCTCAGGCCATCCTCAACAGCGCGACGGACCTGAGTAGCGTCGCGGTCAGTGAGAGCCAGCAAATCTCTCATGGCGATGAAGCCACACTCGAAGCCAATGGGTTCGATCTGGCTTTCGAGGTCGGTGACGTGTTGTTCGCCACTCACTTCAATGCCCTCGACGGCGTCGGCAACAACGTCGGCAACGGCCAACGCTTCACCCGCGTGCCGCGCGCAGATCTGACCGGCGCGACCCAGTGGGCGACGCAGAATCGCGCGACCGGTGCCAACGCCGACAGCTGCAATAGTTGTCACGCCGAAGCCATGTCTGCGGATCAAGTGACGCTGTTCGATCGTTTTGGACGGCCGCGTTTCAAAAGAGCCGATGGTGCCTTCATCACCGATCTGTCGGCTGAGGATCGCGCCGGGCGCTCGCACGCCGATGCGGTGCGTGATCCCAATGCCACGGCGAATGTCTCCCAATTTGTCGAGCGTAACACGCCACATCTGTTCGGTATGGGCGGGGTGCAGCGTGTGGCCGAGGAAGTTACGGCCGACCTGCAGGGCGTGAAGAACTCGGTCATCGCGGACGCCTGCAACGCCGCGGTGGGCGTCACCAAGACCCGCAACCTCAATAGCGCCAATCGCGCCCGCAAAATCGATGGCTCGTTGGAAGCCCTCAACTTCGGGTCGATCAGCGCCACGCGCGTCGCTAGTGGTGGAACCGCTTGTCCGAGCGATCTGACCCGAACCTTCACGCTCGACACCTCCGCCGTGCAAGGGGTAGACGCGGACCTCGTCGTCCGGCCCTTCCAATGGAAGGGCGTGGTCGGGTTTACTCGCGACTTCACACGGGGCGCCTCGCACAACGAGTTGGGCATGCAGTCGGTCGAAGTATTCGGCGATAACGTCGACGGGGACGGCGACGGCATCGCCAACGAGATGACCATCGGTGACCAGACTGCGCTTGCCGTATACATGGGTGGCCAGCCGCGCCCGGTGACCACCGTCGAGCTCAGCAACGTCGGCATCATCGCGCCGGCCCTGCCCGCCGTGCAGAAGGACGCCATCAGGCGAGGCACGCAGGTCTTCAACAACATCGGCTGCACCAGCTGCCACAAGCTGTCGCTGTTGCTGAGCGACCCGACCTTCAGTGAGCCGAGCTTGAGCCCGTTCCATCGTGACAACGGGACGTTCCCAGCCGGGCAAGCGGTGCCGGCGCCGGGCGCGATCCAGTTCAACCTCACGACCGACATCTCTGAGAATCAGATCTTCAGTGCCTCGTTCCACTTCAAAGTTGCCGACCTCGGCAACTTTAGGAAACAGGACAATCATTTCTTGCCGGGCTTCGGCAAAACTTTGGTGGACTGCTTTGGCGACGTGAAGCGCCACAATCTGGGATCGAACGTGGCGGAAGCGATCAACGAAGGCAGTGCGACGATTCCGGCGGGAACGTTCATGACCGAGAACCTCTGGGGCGTCGGCTCCACCGCGCCGTACCTGCACGATGGGAGGGCGACGACGTTCTCCGAAGCCGTGCTCGAACACACCTGCGTGCTCAATCAACCGCTGCCGGGAAGACCCGGCGTGAACTGTAGCGATCGCGGTGAGGCGGCGGCCTCCGCCGATTCGTTCCGAGCGTTGCCGGCATCGCAGCGGGGCGACATCGAAGCCTTCGCGAATTCCTTGGTGTTGTTCAAGGTCGAGTAGTCAGGTGATCAGATGATGCGCCAAGCGCCGGCCGCGCTACTTGTGTTGACGATGGTGTTTGTGCCGTATGCGCCCGACGTTGCGGTTCCTCCAACAGTGTCCAACGCACCGCCGGCGATCGAGCCGAGCTACGACGGCAAGCCGCTCGCCTTCTGGATGCAAGCGCTGACCGACGCGGATTCGAAGAACCGCGTTGCGGCCGCGTCGGCGCTCGCCAAGATCGGCCCGCCGGCGAAGTCCGCCGTCGGGCCGCTCATCCGGGCGTTGGGAGACGAGGAGAAACTGGTGCGCACGAGCGCGATGGCGGCGCTCGGGAAGATTGGCCCCTCTGCGGTAGAGGCCATGCCCGCGCTCATCGAGCTGTTGCAGGAGAACGATTGGGCGACGCGTAGTGTCGCGTCGGCTGCGTTGGCGGCTATCCAGGGCAAGCCGTTGCCCGAAAGTGATGCGCGCGACCGAGTCCCGAGTTCCGCACGCCCGCACCTAGTTCACCGATCAGTGTGAGTCGCCTCATTCGGCCGCGTCGGCCGGCGACGCGCGGACGCTTGTAAAACGCTTCAGCAGAACTTTACCTGGCGCAAATCCACGCGGCTTGCTGACATCGGCACAGGTTGCGACGTGGATCGTCACCCGTCCGCCGTGTTTCGCTTTGGAATAGCGCGCCGCCAACCCGGCGGCGAAGTGCAGTGTCTCGCGCGGCACTCGATCGAGTCCGTCAGGATTGCGCACAACTACATGTGAGCCAGATTCCGCCGCCACGTGCATCCATACATCACGCGGTGCGCCGAGCTTGAGCGTCAGGATGTCGTTGTCTTCGGCCGTGCGGCCGACGAGCACGGTCAGTCCATCGGGTGACACGAATCGGCGGGCCACCGAGCGGCCTTGCCAGACGCCCGCGTCGCTATCGGACGGCGGGGGCGGACCTTTGCGCGGCGTGGTCATGACGGCGGCCTGTGTACCTTACCTGGGACTGCGAGGCCATGGAGCCCGTCGCTGATCTCTGGTATGGACTCGCGGCGTGGAAACCAGCGCTCCGAAACCAGCGCCCAAGAAAGGCGTCGACATCAACGTGTTGAAGTGCCTGAACCCGGACTGCGGCGGATTGCTTGCGTACGAGGTCGACAGCAACAACGTATTGCACGTCGATCTCGCGTGGACGGCGAAGGCCGACGGGGCGGTTCGCTACTTCCCGTGCCCGAAGTGCGATGGCCGCAACGTCGTCGAACCGTTTACCGACGCGAAAGGCAAAGCGGGCCATCGCGTTACGCACTTTGCACCATCGCCATAGGCTGCGCTCGCCGCGAGGCCTTCGCCGGCGACCGTCGTCGCAGCGGACACGCAGAAATTGCTCGCCCGTGTGTTCGACAGCACATCCCCGGGTAGACTGTGGACTGGTTCGCTCGTATTCGTCTGTAGTGTATGATCGCGCTAGTGCGCCGCCGATGAACTCAAGCCGCGGTATTTTGTGAATGGGTGACCCGACCGTGACCGGACGGTGACCGATAACCCGGTATGACTTGGAAACCGGCGCGAGGCCGAGCTTGCGATTCGCAAGGAATCGACGAACGAAGAGGATAGCCATTTGGCGAGAGAGTTTGGAGAAGACGTTTGGGGTTTGGTGCTTGGCGGCTCGAGCGGGTTCGGTCTGGCGACTGCTCACAAGCTGGCTCGGCACGGAATGAACCTCTGTCTGGTGCATCGCGATCGCCGCGGTGCGATGGCGCGCATCGAGCCGGAGTTCGATGCGATTCGGCGCTGCGGTGTGTCGCTCATTACTTGCAATGCCGATGCCCTCGATGCCACTACCCGCGGTACGATTCTCGATCAGCTTGCTGCCGCGCTGGGTGAGCGCGGGCGCGTGCGCGTGCTGCTCCATTCGATCGCCTTCGGAAACTTGAAACTCGTTGCGCCCGAGAAGTCGCGTCCCAACCACGCGCGCCAGGCGTTGGCCGCGGCTCTCGGTATCGATGAAACGCAACTGGCGGAACGAGTTGACGCGCTTTTCGAACAAGGGGTCGATGCGCTGCAGCACCTCGCCAGTGCACCAATCTACTCCGATACGCAGTTCCTCGACGAAGAGGACCTCGCACGCACGATTCATAGTATGGGCACAAGCGTGCTCGGATGGACGCAAGCGCTCCACGGGCGCGGGCTGTTCGCCGCCGACGCGCGCGTGTTCGGCCTCACCAGTGAAGGCAACCAAGTGGCGTGGAAAGGTTACGCGGCGGTTGCCGCGGCCAAGGTGGCACTCGAATCGGTGGTGCGTGCGATCGCGGTCGAACTGGCGCCGTACGGCATCCGCGCCAACGTGATTCAAGCCGGGGTCACCGACACGCCCGCGCTGCGCGCCATCCCTGGCAACGCGCACTTGAAAGCCCAGGCGCGGCTGCGCAATCCCTTCGGCCGCATCACGACGCCGCAAGATGTCGCCAACGTCATCTATCTGCTCGCGCGCGATGAAGCCGCTTGGATCAACGGTGAGATCATTCGCGTCGACGGCGGCGAACACGTCTCGGGAGTGACCCTGCAATGACGTACCTGCACGGGCTCGGCCACTTTCATCCCGAGAACCAGATCACCAATCAATTTCTCGAAGACCTCGACATCGGCACCAACGATGAGTGGATCCTCGAACGCGTCGGTATCCGCTCGCGCCGCACCACGCTGCCGCTCGACTACATCCGCGCCACGCGCAATCGCGATCCGCGCGGCGCTGTCGAAGCCGCGCTCTACACCCACGCCGACACCGGCCGTCGAGCGGCGGAGATGGCCATCGCCCGCGCCGGCATCGCCACCGCCGACATCGGCATGGTGATGGCCGGCTCGTCAATGATGGACACCGCGTCGCCCGCCGAGGCGTGCAACGTCGCGCGCGCGCTCGGCCTTGAAGTGCCGGCGTTCGACGTGAACTCCGCCTGCACCAGCTTCTTCGTCAATCTTTACCTGCTCTCGCTCATGCAGCCCGACAAGTTGCCCCCTTACGTGTTGGTGGTGGCTCCGGAGGCGGTCACGCGTTGCGTTGACTACAGTGATCGCGGCGCGGCGGTGCTGTGGGGCGATGCCACCGTGGCGGCGGTGATCTCGACCCGCATCCCCAGCCGCGCGCGCATTCTCGGCAACACGCTCGCGTCCAGTCCCGCCGGCGCCGACAAAGTCGTGGTGCCGCGCCTCGGCCATTTCCGTCAGGAAGGTCGCGCGGTGCAGATGTTCGCGATCAAGAAGACGGTGCTGTTGCTCAAGCAATTGCAAGAAGAGTATCGCACCGCGGGGCGGACGCTGCACTTCGTCGGCCATCAGGCCAATCTCCGCATGCTCGAAAACGTTTGCCGCCAGTGCGTCGTCCCCGACGATCTCCACCACAGCAACGTCGAATGGTACGGCAACACCGCGGGCGCGGCGGCCCCGTCGGTGATCTCGATGGAGTGGGATCGCTGGACGCCGGGCGACGACATCGCCGTGGTCGGCGTGGGCGCCGGGCTCACGTGGTCGAGTTATCTCCTGCGCTTCGAGGCGGCGGCATGACCTATGACGAGTTCGGCCGCCGCGCGAGCTTCTCGCAGGAAGAGCTGCTCGCCTTCGGTCACGGCACGCTGATCGACGATGCGCCCGACGGCTTTCGCACGCGGCTGCCGATCCCTCCCATGTTGATGCTCGATCGCATCGTCGAGCTCACGCGCAAAGGTCATCGCGGTCGCATCGTGGCCGAGCGCGACGTGCGCGTCGACGATTGGTTCTTCCAATGTCACTTCCGCGGCGATCCCGTGCAGCCGGGGTGCCTCGGCGTCGATGGCGTGTGGCAGCTCGTTGGCTTCTACTGTGCGTGGATCGGCGCGCTCGGTACTGGGCGCGCGCTCGGCTGTGGCGAGATCGAGTTTGCCGGCCAGATTCGTCCGCACGACCACACCGTGCGCTACGAAGTCGATATCGTGCGCGCGACCATGCTGCCGGCGTCGGGCGCGACGATCGCCATCGGCGATGCCACGCTCTTGGTCGACAGCGAGCCGATCTACTCGATCAAGCGCGCCAAGGTCGGTGTCTTCCGCGACATTGACTACGCGGACTATCCGCGACGGTCGGCGCGTTCGCGCGGCGGTCGCATGGGAGCCGATTGATGAGTGGCCGGCCCGTCGCCTTGGTCACCGGTGGTGCGACCGGCATCGGCGCCGCGTGTTGCCGCGCGCTCGCGGCCGACGGCTTTCGCGTTGCGATCCACTATCGTTCGAGCGCCGACGCGGCCCAGCGGCTGGCCGCCGCGCTGCCCGACGCGTTGACGCTCGCGGCCGATCTCGCCGTGCCCGCCGAGATTGACGGCTTGATCGAAGCGCTGCGCTCGACCGCCGGCCGTGTCGACGTGTTGGTCAACAACGCCGGCCTCAACCGCAACGCCGACACGGTGACGATGAAGCTCGACGACTACGATGCTGTTGCGAGCGTCGCGCGCGGGACCTGGTACCTGACCAAACTGGTGCTGCGTCGGTTCATGATTCGCGCCGGCCGCGGGCGTATCATCACCATCACCAGCGTGGTCGGGCACACCGGCAATCGCGGGCAAGTGCCGTACACGATGGTCAAGGCCGGACTCGACGCGATGACGAAATCGCTGGCGCATGAACTGCGCGGCCGCGGTATTCTGGTCAACGCGGTGGCGCCGGGATTCATCGACACCGAGATGACAGCGGCCATTCCGCCTGAACTGCGCGCGCCGATGCTGGCGGCGGTGCCGCTCGAACGCATGGGCACGCCGGAGGAGGTGGCCGATGTCGTCGCCTTTCTCGCCACCCGCGGCAGCTACATTCACGGTAGCACTATTCACGTCAACGGAGGCCTCTACGGTGGGTAACTTGCTCACGCCGGTGGAACTACTCGCTGCGGTCCCGCAGCAGCCGCCGTTCCGCTTCATCGACGAGATCCGCGAAGTCGACGACGATCACATCGTCGCGGCGTATCGTTTTCGCCCGGAGGCCGACTTCTATCGCGGACACTTCCCTGGCAACCCAGTCACACCGGGCGTGTTGCTCATCGAGGCAATGGCGCAGGCTGGCGTGGTCGCACTCGGGATCTATTTGCTGTCGAAGACTGGTGGCCCGCGGGCCATCGATGAATTCGTCACGTTGTTCACCGAAGCGGCGGTCGAGTTCTCGGGCGTGGTCGCCCCGGGCGAGACGGTCACGACGACCGGGCACAAGCTGTTCTTCAGAATGCGTAAGTTGCGTTCGCGAGTGGAGATGCATCGCGCCGACGGCACACTGGTCTGCGCCGGCGAACTGTCGGGTATTGGAGTACGGCGATGAACCAGCGGGTGGTGATCACCGGGCTCGGCGTGGTGGCGCCGAACGCCACCAACGTGCGCGACTTCGAGTTGGCGCTGCGGCAAGGCCGCTCGGGCATTCGCCTCATTGAGAAGCTCACAGAGCTAGGGTTCGCCTGCCGAGTTGCGGGCGTGCCGCAAGGCGTCGATGAGATCGCCGCCGGCTACTTCAGCGAGGAAGAACTCTTGGCGATGAACTCGAGCCTGCGTTTCGCCAGCATCGCGGCGGTCGATGCGTGGTGCGACGCGGGGCTGCGGCGTCCGGAAGCCAGTGACGACGCCGTCGATTGGGACACCGGCGCGATTCTCGGCACCGGCATCGGCGGCATGGACACCATTGGCGAAAAGGTTGTGCCGCTGACGGACGCTGGCAAAGTCCGCCGCCTCGGTAGCACCATGGTCGAGCAAGTGATGAGCAGCGGCATCTCCGCCAAGGTGTCGGGGCTGCTTGCACTCGGCAACCAGGTGACCACCAATTCGAGCGCCTGCTCGACCGGCACCGAGGCGGTGGTGGACGGCTATCTGCGCATTCAACGCGGACTCGCGGCGCGCATGCTGTGCGGCGGCTCGGAGGGATCGAGCCACTACATCTGGGCCGGGTTCGATGCGATGCGCGTACTGTGCCGCACCCACAACGACGCGCCCGAGCGCGCGTCGCGGCCGCTGAGCGCCACCGCGGCGGGCTTCGTGCCCGGCTGCGGCGCCGGGGTGCTGCTACTCGAAAGCCTCGACAGCGCGCAGGCGCGCGGCGCGCCTATCTATGCCGAGGTGCTCGGCGGCGCGCTCAACTGCGGCGGCCATCGCGGCGGCGGCAGCATGACTTCGCCCAATCCCGAAAGCGTTCGGCGCTGCATCCGCGCGGCACTCGCCGACGCCGGCGTCAGTCCCGCCGATGTCGATGCGATCAACGGCCATCTCACTGCCACCGGTGCCGATCCAAAGGAAGTGCGCGCGTGGGCCGAGGCGCTGGAGCGAACGCCCGAGCGCTTGCCGCCGATCACCGCGACCAAGTCGATGATCGGTCACACGCTCGGCGCCGCCGGGGCGATCGAATCGGTGGCGACGGTGCTGATGGTGCACCGCGGATTTGTGCATCCCTCGATCAACTGCGAGGATGTCCATCCCGAGATCGAGCCCTATGCGGCGGCGATCGCGCACACGGCGCGCGAGCTTCCCACGCTGCGCGTGATGCTCAAGGCCGGGTTCGGTTTCGGCGACGTCAACGCGTGCGTCGTGTTTCGTAAATGGGACTCATAGAATCAAAACCAGAGGAGAAGAGACCATGCAGCAATCAGAAGTGCTCGAGAAGGTGGTGGCGATTCTCACCCCGTACGTAAAGAATCAGGCGGCGCTCGCCGGCCTGAAGCCCGAGACTAACATCCTCGACGATCTCAAGGTGAACTCGGCGCGCCTCGTCGACGTGGTGTTGGCGTTCGAGGACGAGTTCGGCATCGAAGTCGCCGATGACGAAGTCGACAAGGTCGCCACGGTTGGCGACGCGGTGAACCTGATTTGCAAGAAGCTCAACTAAGTGGTTCCGCGCTGACCCTGCAACGTGAGGTTGGGCGGCTGCTCGCACCGATTTGGGTCCCGCTGATCGCGGTCTTGCTGCGTTGGCGCGGCTATCGCATTGAGGCGGTCGAGCAGTCGCGGCGGCAGTATCAACAGATCCGACGCAAGTACGATGGTCCACTGCTGATCTGCGCCAATCATCTTACACTCATCGACTCGGCCATTGTGGCGTGGGCGCTGGGCTCGCCGTGGTGGCTGCTGCGGAATTACTCGGCGCTCCCTTGGAATGTGCCGGAGCGGCAGAACTTCGCGTCGTGGTGGCTGACGCAGGCCATCAGCTATGTGATGAAGTGCGTGCCGATCACCCGCGGTGGATCACGCGGTGAGGTCGCGCAAACGCTGGCGCGCCTCAGTGCCGTGCTTGGTCGCGGCGAGGTGGCGCTGGTGTTTCCCGAGGGCGGTCGCAGCCGCAGTGGTCGGGTGGACGTCGAGTCCGTCGCGTACGGGGTTGGCTACATCGTGAACTCGCTGCCTGGGTGCCGTGTGCTCTGCGTGTACCTGCGCGGCCACGGCCAGACCGGATTCTCTGAGCTGCCGGCGCGCGGCGAACACTTTTGTGTCGCCCTCGAGTTGATCACTCCGAAAACGAGCGCGCGTGGTCTGCGCGCAGATCGCGATGTGGCGCGCCAGATCATCGGCCAACTCGCCGCCATGGAGCGGCAGTACTTCGAGCAGCGAACACCGCAAGTGGCGGTCGTCCGATGATTGGCAATGACATCGTCGATCTCGGCGACCCCGACACCCAGCCGGGGGCAACTCATCCGCGCTTCGACGCGCGGGTGTTTACCGCCACCGAGCTGGAGGCAATTCACACGTCGCCGGTGCCCAACCGCGTGCGCTGGCTCCTGTGGGCGGCGAAGGAGAGTGCGTTCAAAGCGTTCCGCAAGCACGACCCGAGTTTGGTATTCTCGCCCGCACGCTTGGTGGTCGCCCGATGCCTCCACGATGAGTCCCATCCAGTGGCGACCGTTCACAACGACGAAGGGACCTCCCCGCTCGTCATTCCGGCGAAGGCCGGAATCCAGGCTCAAGACCCACGCCCTTGCCTGGATGCCGGCGTTCGCCGGCATGACGGATCCACGGCTCGGTGCTTTTGTGCACACGGAATGGTGTGTCACGGTCGCTGGCGCATTTCGTTTGGCGCCGTCGAGACCGAGGGCGCCGTACATGTGATCGCGCAGACCGATACGGATGGCGAGGTGGTGATTGCCGAGAGGGCAGAGGTCGACGCTGAGTGCCCGAGTGTCGCCGTGCGTCGCTTGGCGATCGCGGCACTTGCGCCGCGCCTCGGAGTCGATCCAGACGAGCTGACGATTGTACGTGACGGCCGAGTGCCGCGCATGTGGCTGCGCGATCGGCTGGCGCCGGTGGATCTGTCGCTGTCGCACCACGGACGCTTCGTCGCGTTCGCTGCGTTGCTGTGCTCGCGTCATTCGTGTTGGCGAGGCGCGCGATGACGGCGGACCCGATTCGCTGCCTGGGTATCGTCAACCGCGGCGAAGCGGCGATGCGCTGCGTGCGTGCGGTGAAGTCGCTGCGCGCGCTCGAAGGTGGCGCGCTGCGTGCGCTCGCGCTCTATACCGAGGTCGATCGCGAGGCCCCTTTCGTGCGGCACGCCGACATCGCGGTCGCGTTGCCGATGCGTGGCAGCGCGGTGCGGGCATACCTCGATCACGATCTGTTGATCCAGGCGCTGCAGGAAGGCGGCGCGGACGCCGTGTGGCCAGGGTGGGGATTCGTCGCCGAGGATCCGATCTTCGCCGAGCGCGTGGTGGCGGCGGGAATGCGCTTCCTCGGTCCATCGGGCGCCACGATGCGACGGCTCGGCGACAAGATCGCCGCCAAGCTGCTCGCCCAGCACGTCGGCGTGCCGGTGCCGCCGTGGAGTGGCGGTGAGGTGGCGAACGCATCGGCCGCGTTGCAGCACGCGGGCACGCTCGGGTACCCGCTAGTGATCAAGGCCTCCGCGGGTGGCGGCGGGCGCGGCATCCGCATGGTCGAGACGCCGGACGAACTCGCGGAAGCGTTTCGCGCCGCCGCGTCGGAAGCGACCGCCGCGTTCGGCGATGGCCGTGTGTTTTTGGAACGGCGCGTGGTCGGTGGCCGCCACATCGAGGTGCAGATCGGCGGCGACCAGCACGGTCGCATCATCGCCCTCGGCTGTCGCGATTGCTCGGTGCAGCGCCGCCATCAAAAGGTGATCGAGGAAGCCCCGCCGCCGGGCGTGCCGCGTGAACGGCTGCGCGAACTGGAAGAGGCGGCCGTCGCGCTGGCGAGCGCCGTCGGCTATTGCGGCGTCGGCACGGTCGAGTTTCTCGTGACGCCCTCCGAGTTCTACTTCTTGGAGATCAATCCGCGGCTGCAGGTCGAGCACGGCATCACCGAAGCGATCACCGGCATCGACCTCGTCCAATTGCAGATCCGCCTGGCGCGTGGGGAGGCGCTCCCGGATTACGATGGTCGCAGTCGCGGCGTGGCGATCGAGGCGCGCGTGTGTGCCGAAGATCCTGACGCCGGGTTTCAACCCGCTCCCGGCCGCGTGGCGCGCTTCGATCCGCCGCTCGGACCAGGGGTGCGCGTCGATAGCGGAGTCGTTGCCGGTAGTGTCGTGCCTCCGGACTTCGACTCACTGATCGCGAAGGTGATCGCCACGGGTGACACGCGCGAGGAAGCGGTCGCGCGTCTCGCCTGCGCGCTGAGTGATTTTGAACTCGTGATCGCCGGCGGGGCCACCAACAAGGGCTACTTGCTCGAGCTGCTCGCCGCGCCCGAGTATCGCGCAGCCGCGATCGACACCGCGTGGCTCGACCGGTGGAGCGCCGGACGCATGCAACGCGCGGCGCTGGATGACGACGACTACGGGGTCGAGGCGTTGATCGTTGCCGCGGTGGTAGTCTACCAGCAGGCGCGCTACGCCGTCCGCCTCAATTTCTACACCGACAGTGCGAACGTGTCACCGACGCGTGTGCCGCCGTCGTTGGGCCAGCAGATCGATCTGGCGCATCGCGGTGAGCAGTACCGCGTGCACGTCTTCGCGACTGGGTCGTGGCGCTATCGTATTCATCTCGATGGGCGGGTCGGGTCGGTCACCGTGCGGGAAGATGGACCACACGCGGCGCGATTGCGGCTCGGCGGCCGGATGCTGCGCGTATTGTACGACGTGACCGATGCGTCCTTGCGGGTCGAAATCGAAGGCCGCCCGCATCGCTTCGGTCGTCAGAGTGCCGGGCACGTGTGTGCCGGCACGCCGGCCGTGGTGATCGCGCTGCACGTGAAGCCGGGCGATCGGGTAGCGGCCGGACAGTCGCTGGGTCTGCTCGAAGCGATGAAGATGGAGGTGAGCTTCGTGGCGCCGGTGGCGGGCGTTGTGACCGAGCTGCGCGTGCTGCGCGGCCAGCAGGTCGCGGCGGGCGATGTGCTGCTGGTCATCGATTCGGCGTCGACGGCCAGCGTCGAGACACCGAACGGGCAGCGTCTCCGCGTGCCTGAGCAGCCCGATCCATTGGCGCTGTTCTTTCCTACCGGGTCGGCTGCGCCCGATCTGGGGGCGGCTGAGCGTGCGGACCCGGTGGTGCGCCGCGTGGCCATCGATGCGGTTCGCGAAGAGATCCGTCGCGTGCTGCTCGGCTACGACGCCGATGCCGAGCGCGGCGTGTTGCTGGCGGCTTTCCTCGAGGCGCCGCTGCCGGCGGAGCTGTCGGAGACGTTTCGTCGCGAGCTCGCCGAGATCCGCCATGAGCTGACGCTGTTCGCCGACATCGAGCAACTGTTTCTGCGCACCCCGCGGGTATCGGCGACTGGCACGCTGCGGCCGTCGAACAGCGCTCGCCTGGCCATGTACGTGCGCCGCATGCGGGCGAGCGGCGCGGGGATCGCCGAGGGTTTTCTCGCGCTGGTGGAGAAGGCGCTGCGGCACTACGGCGTGCCCGATCTCGCGCCGCGGGCGTCGCTCGAACGCGCGGTGTTGCGGCTGTTCGCGTCGCAACGCGCGCCCGAGCTGCGCCACCGTTTGGTGATGGGCGTGGTGCAGCGAGTTGTCGCGCTGGCGCGCGCAGGTCTTTATGTGGGCGATGCTCGGCCGCTGGTCAAAGCGCTCTCGCGGATTGCGCGCTTACGCGGGTTGGTGCCCGATGCGCTGGCCGATGGGGCGACCGAGGCCGGCTACGTGATCTTCGAAGGACCGGAGCTGGAGCGACAGGCGGCGCGCGCGATCGCGCGCATCGACGACTGGCTGGCGACGGCGGACGCGACTCCGGCGCCGCCGCCGGAGTCGGTCTTGCGCCAATTGGCGAATGCGCCGCGCCCGGTGTTCGAGCGCGTTCGCCGGTGGCTTGATCATGCCGATCCGCGCCGACGTGCGGTCGCGCTCGCAGCGCATTTGCGGTGGCTGTACGCGCCGAATGTTCCGAGCGCGCACATTTGCACCGAGGCCGATGGCGTGCGGGTCGATCGGGTGGAGTTTCCCGACGGCCAAGTTGTGGTCGGCGGTGTCAGCGCGACGGGTGATCTGGTGAACACGGCGCAACGGCTCTGTGAGGCGGCGCGCGCGCAGCGCCGTACGGTGCACGCGATCGAACTGCTGGCGCCGGCCGATGATCGCAATCGTGCCGCGCTCGCCGACGTTGCGGCGTACTTGGCGGCCAACGAGTTGAA
This sequence comes from Deltaproteobacteria bacterium, assembly GCA_016178705.1. Taxonomy (NCBI): domain Bacteria; kingdom Pseudomonadati; phylum Myxococcota; class Myxococcia; species Deltaproteobacteria bacterium. The sequence goes on from JACOST010000006.1 coordinate 16,626, forward strand.
TGCGGGCCGCTTCACGGTCACGTTGCTGCCGGCGGCGAGCGGTGGCGTGCATACGACCTTCGTGCCCGCCACTGGCGGTGTCCGCGAGCGGCACGACCTGCACGGGCTCCACCCCGAGACCGCGAGCCGCATCGATCTCGACCGCTTGGCGGCGTTTGAACTCGAACGCATCGAGAGCGCGGAGGGCGTCTATAGTTTCTATGGTCGCAGTCGCGCCGTGCCGCGCGACGAGCGCGTGTTCGTGCTCGCCGACGTGCGCGAGCGCGCGGCCGACGAGCCCGAAGCAGTGCTGCACATCGCCGCCTTCGAGCGCGCCTTTTACGCCGCCACGCGGACGTTGCGTACCACCCTCGGCGTGCGCGATCAGCGCCGGCACTTGCAGTGGAACCGCATCGCGCTGTTCGTCGCGCCGGAGATCTTCCTCGATCGCATGATGGCCGAACGCCTGGCGCGGCGTCTGGCGCCGGCGATCCGTCACCTCGGGTTGGAGAAGGTGGTGGCACGGGTTCATCTCTTCGATCGCCAGGCCCCACGCCGCGCGGCTCGACCGGTTGAGATCGTGATCGCCGACCCGACCGGCAGCCGCATGGAGATCACCTGGCGCGAGCCGCATCACGAGCCGCTGCGGCCGGCCACCGACTACGAGCGCAAAGTGGTTGACGCGCGGCGGCGCGGGCTGGTGTATCCGTACGAAATTATCCGGCTGCTCACCGGCGGGACGCGCGGCAACGGCGCCAGTGCGAACGACTCGGCCGAGTTTCCGTCTGGTGCGTTCGAAGAGTTCGACCTCGACGAAACGGCTGCTTCTCCGACCGTCGTTGGCGTGGCCGGTCGACCCTATGGATTGAATCCCAGCTCCGTCGTGGTGGGCGTGATCACCACGCCGACGGATACGGTTCCCGAAGGCATGCGGCGGGTACTCATTCTCTCTGATCCAACGGTGGGCATGGGATCGCTGGCGGCGCCGGAGTGCGATCGGATCGTGGCGGCGATTGATCTAGCGGAACGGCTGGGCGTGCCGGTCGAGTGGGTGCCGGTGTCGAGCGGCGCGCGCATCGCCATGGAGAGCGGCACCGAGAATCTCGATGCGACGGCGCGAGTGGTGCGCCGCATCGTGACATTCACCGACGCAGGCGGCGTGATTCACGTAATCGTGCACGGGGTCAACGTCGGCGCGCAGAGTTACTTCGATGCACTCAGCACGATGCTCACGCATACCCGTGGCGTGCTCATCATGACCCCCGGCGGTTCGATGGTGCTCACCGGACGCGCGGCGCTGGAGGCGTCGGGCGCCGTCGCGGCGGAAGACGAGGTGGCCATCGGCGGCTTCGAGCGCGTCATGGGTCCGAACGGCGAAGCGCAGTACTACGCCCACAACCTCGTCGAGGCCTATCGCATTCTCTACGACCACTATCGCTATACCTACGTCGTGCCGGGTGAAGTGGCCCCGCGAGCGCGAGTGACGACCGACTCGCCGGCACGTTCGATCTGCACGGCACCCTACGACGCCGAAGAGGGGCACGACTTCGCGACGGTGGGAGAGATTTTTGACGACCAGTGCAATCCGGACCGCAAGCGGCCGTTCGCCATGCGCGCGGTGATGCGCGCGGTGATCGACGACGATGGCGGTCACCTCGAACGCTGGCGGGCGATGGTCGGAGCCGAGACGGCGATCGTGTGGGATGCGTACCTCGGCGGCCATCCGGTCTGCGTGATCGGCATCGAAAGTCAGAACGTCCCACGCGAGGGCTTTCGACCGCTCGACGGCCCGTCGACGTGGAACGGAGGGACTTTGTTTCCGCTCTCCGCCAAGAAGGTGGCGCGCGCGTTGAACGCCGCCAGCGGCAACAGGCCGGCGGTGATCCTCGCCAATTTGTCGGGCTTCGATGGTTCGCCCGAGTCGATGCGGAAGTTGCAACTCGAGTATGGTGCCGACATCGCGCGGGCGGTGGTGAACTTCGCGGGTCCGCTGCTCTTCGCGGTGGTGTCGCGTTACCACGGCGGCGCGTACGTGGTGTTCTCGCGCGCGCTCAACGATGACTTGCGCGCCGCGGCGCTGGCGGGCTCGTACGCGTCGGTCATCGGCGGAGGACCCGCCGCCGCCGTGGTATTTCCCCGCGAGGTGCGCGCGCGTGCGGTCGCCGATCCGCGCATGGTTGCGGTCCGGCGCAGCCGCATTCAGCACGAGGACGGCGAGCACCACGCGGACATCGAGCGCACGCTGGCCGAGATCATCATCGAGAAGCAGGCGGAAGTGGCGGCGGAGTTCGATGCGATTCACACCGTCGAGCGCGCGCGCGCCGTCGGGTCGTTGGAAGCCATCATCCCGGCCAGTGAATTGCGTCCGTACCTCATTCAAGGTCTTGTGCGCGCCAGCGAGCAGCGTACCGGCGCGGAGGACACAATACGATGATGCACTTGTTTGTTCCCGACATCTCGGTGGCCGAGAAGGTCTTTCGCTCGGTCGTCGTCTATCTTTTCATTCTCGCCGCGTTCCGCTTCACCGGGAAACGGCAAGTCGGGCAGCTCACGCCATTCGACTTGGTGCTGCTGCTCCTGATCTCCAACGTGGTGCAGAACGCCGTCATCGGCAACGACAACTCGCTCGGCGGCGGCCTCATTGGTGCGGTGGTCATCCTCGCCCTGAATGCGGCCGTGGTCGAATTGACGTATCGCTCCAAGCGCGCTCGACGCTGGCTGGAGGCGGTACCCACGTTGCTCATTCACGATGGCAAGATCCTCGAAGCGAACCTCAAGCGCGAGCGCATCACGCACGATGACCTGCTCGGCGCCCTGCGGCGGAGCGGGATCACCGAGCCGTCGAAGGTTCGCTTCGCCGTCCTCGAGGAAAACGGCTCGATCAGTGTGATCCCGTTGGCCGGCGCAGCCTGAACCGCTGCCGCGGCACATCGCAGTCACTTTTGGACGCGACTGATGCGTCGGTGATGCGTCAGTGACGGCTAACGTGCCGACACGCAACCTCGCGTGAAGATCCAGCGGTGGAATGGCGGTTGCTGAACTGAAGAGGTTGAATGTTGTCGCGAGTGAAATTCCGTCGAATCTCCTTCGCAGTGCTCGCCGGAGTGCTGTGCGCTTGCGCATCCGCGTGGGCGCAGACCGTGCCGACGGCGACGCGCATTCTCACTTGGACCCCGACCCAAACCCCGACCATCACCATGAGCCCGACGCTGCGTCCGACTCTAACGCCATCTCTCACCCGCACTCGGGTGCCCTCATCGACGCCGACATTCACACCGACGGCGACGCCGACCCGCACGCCGAGCAACACGCGAACCGTGACCCCGACGCGCACTCCGACGGCAACCGCGAGCGAGACGCCGACGGTGACCGAGACGCGGACGCCTTCGGCGACTTCGACCGCGACCAATACGAGAACGCCCTCCGGAACTCGAACGTTGACGGTGACACGAACCGCGACGGCGAGTGTGACCGAAACGCGCACGCGCGTGCCGACTGCCACGCGTACCGCGACGATCACACCGCGTCCGACGATCACCGCCACCGATACACGACCGCCGACGGCGACACCGACCAGTTCTCCGACCAAGACGGAGACCGCCACCAAGCGGCCGACCAACACTGCTAGCTCGACGGCGACGACTTCGCCGACGCGGACGCCGACCAACACGGCGACGGCGACCAACACACGCGTGCCCACCGCGACCCGCACGCCGAAGAAGACGAAAACGCCGACGGCGACGCCGTCGCTCACCAGCACCGCGACCGCGACGCGGCCGCCCACCGCGACGAAGACGACGACCTCAACGGTGACGCCGGTGCCGACGCGGACGCCGACCGCGAGTTCGACCATGACGAACACGCGGCGACCGACGTCCACTCCAACGGAGACACGCACCCCAACGAATACGCTCACGCGCGTGCCGACCATCACGCGCACGCCGACACGCACGCTGGTCCCCACGCGCACCGCGACCGCCACCAAGACGCCAACGGCGACTGCGACGCCGACGGCGACGGCCACGCCGACATGCGTCAACGGGTTGAACTGGGACTTCTCCGCTGGCGCCCTGATTGATCAGCAGCAAGGCGGCAGCGTGTGGCTCACCAAGACCGTGCCGACCGACTTCGGTTGGGGCATCTTCTGGCTGCGGGCCGATCCGGCAGTGGCGAACAAAGCCCGCCTCTACTACGCCCACGTCGATTTCCAGGGACAGCTCACGGTTGGGCCGACGTGGATCATGGACATCCCGCGCGTGACGTCGCGCGATCGCTACTACAACGCGGCGTGGCACGCTGACCACTACGGCCTGATCATCGCCAGCGTCACCAAGCTCTACTACTACGACCTCTCGATCGACGGAGTGCTCTCGGGGCAGCGCATCGTCGGGCCGCCGCTGTTCTACAGTTCGGTCTACGACAATGAGGCGACCAGCGACTTCGACAGCTACCCGGGCGGGTTTCTCGGCGTCATCGAAGGCGATTGCGAAGCGCACTCGTGCAGCTACGCCTTCCGCCTCGATCCGCACGGGGCGCCGCTCAGCACGGTCTACAATCTCGTCGACTTCGATTTCACCCACTCGTTCTATCCGGCGGCCGCATACGATGGCGTCGGCTTCTCCATCATCACGGTGAAAGACATCGACATCAGCCTCGGCGGGGTGCAGACGAAATACTTGCCCACCAACGGCTTCGGCCTGAGCGCTCCGGCGAAAGTGGTGCCCAGCAAAGAGTACCAGTGGGACGAGTTCCCCGACATCGCGTGGAACGGCAATCACTTCGCATCGATCTGGACAGAGAACTCGCGGCGGTCGAGTACCGCACCGTGGCAGGTGCATTTCGGCAGCTTCCGGCAAACCTGGACGAGCGCGAGTCCGATGGCCGACCAGCTACTCGACGTCACCGCGCAGAAGGCGAACGTTCGTTGGAGTACCCAAATCAATGCGGTCGGCGGCGATTGGGTCGTGCACTACCCGCGCTGGCAGGGAGTTGGTGTGGAACCGCTCGCGGTGTTCCAACTGGTCGATGATCAGGGCAACGTCAACGCGACGCTGACACCGTTCACACTCTCCGCCCCGGCACTCGGTTCCAGTGTCCACTTCCTCGGTGACAACGCCGGCCGCATGGGCATCGCCCGCGGCGACAACCGCGACGGCGTGTGTGCGGTAACCTTCCAGACATTGGAACCTGCCGCCTGCCGGTAGTTGCGCAGGTTCATCGCGTCTGACTCCGCGCGCATTCGTCAGAGCGGGTCCCAAGCGCTCACGTGAGTTGTCCGCTTCATCGAAGGAATGGTAGACGTTCCGCCGTGCGAAGGATGTTGCTGCACGAGCGATGAGAAGACGCTCCACGCCGAAGAAACAGTTCGCCGTCTGCATCAACAACGACGGATACGAGGCTTCATTGGAGGCGGGGAAACTCTACCGCATCATCCCCGACGTGCCCGCAAGAGCCCGTGGCTACCTCCGCGTCGTCGACGAGAGTGGCGAAGGCTACGGCTACGATGCCGATCGTTTCTTTTGCCTCGAAGTTCCTCGCAAGCTCGCTGAGGCGCTGAACCCCGTTCGTAGCGACCGAGCCGTTTCTCGCCGTGAGTGAGCACTCCTCGACAATCATCAGTGGGAACGAAGGTTCTCCAAGACGATCCGGGCTCGTGCGCGATCGGTCGCGCCCATCATGCACCGGCCGAACGCCCGCGGCTCAGGCGCGGCGGCGCACTGGCACCAAGCTCCGCCCGAAGCACGCCGACCAAGGGAGCAAGCCCCCCGCTGTCGCCTGGAGCCGTCGAGTTCGGCAGCGTCCACACAGCTCTACTCTCCTCAGAACTAGAACCCGAGCAGTCTTCTGATGACGCTCCACGCAACGTCAAAAAGCTTACCAACTAGCCAACCCAAGGACGTGCTGCGCAGCCACTCCAAGAAGCCGCCCTTGGACGAGGTCGCCGTCGCCTGTTCTCTCTCGCGCGCATTGCCCAAGATCCGTCGCAGTTGTGCTTCTTCGTCCGGTGTCAGGTCCATGGTCGATCGTAGCCTTCCTCACCCTTGCTGATCCTGGAAGAACCGATCTCGAATGGCGACAGGAAGAAAGTCCGCATAGTGAAATCCCTTGAGGCCGTCCAGGACCCAACGTCGCTTTGGCATGCAGCTGTCGATGATGCTTCCAAACATCTCTTCGAGATTGTACCTTCGAGCAGCGGAGAACGGTGTCACAGTCACTTCTCGGCCAAGAATGCTCGCGAACCGCTCGGCTCGATCTCTGCAAATTTCATCGATATTTTCCACCTGCTGAGGGGACGGCAGATTTATCTTCTCGTTCCAGTTCAGTGGATCTACCAAATCAACTTGATTGAGGCCAAATACGAGCCGACCATGAAATGCGGACAAGAGACGTAGGTACTGCTGGTCCAAGGCGATAGCCCTGTTGCGTGCCGCGGTTACCCAGATAACGGCATCACACTGTGGCAGAGCTTCTGTGTACATACGTATGTATGGTGGATCTCGTTCGATGTCCTCCCCAAGGCCGGGGGCGTCGAACACACGGAGCGACACAGGGAGATCCTTTCCCTGACCGGCGCGAAACTGTAAGGACAAGTCAACTTTGGTGAACGTCTTCGTGCACGCCACAGTGTGACTCACTGGCAGCAAAGTCTTGAAGAGGGCGTTTACGGTCGAAGATTTCCCGACACCTGATACTCCCACTATGCCTATGGTAGGCGGATTGTTGTCGACTTCCTTCAGAATCTCCCTTCTTAGCGCGACAAGCTCGTCGTTACTCAGCCCCTTCTCAGCCATCGTCAATGTCCCCTTTCTATCTGGTCGCAACTTGGCTGCCCACGCCTTGGCGACGAGCCGCGCGTTCTTCTCGCGTCGGTCTCGATCGCCCTGTCGGCGTGCTACGCCATTCGTTACGCACCGACCCCGTGCCTGACGGCAACCCTTCCGAGAGTCATCCCCTTCAATGCGGGCTGTATTCCGTCGGTTTCACAAGGCCCACTCCGCCACAGACGTTGCACGTGTCGGTCTTCTTGGGATCGTAATATCCCCGCCCTCCGCACGGCTTACACTCCCGGTAGTCGCTACGATTGCCTGGCACCATGATCTTTCCCTTCCCACCACACACCCTGCAGATGTTGTTGCCCTTCGAGCCACCGTAATGCGGGCCATAATACCCCCACTGGCCGCAGGGGTAGCAATCCTGCAAGAACGCCTTCTGGCCCTGCAAGCTCAAGGACACGACGCCAAGTCCGCGGCATACAGTGCAGGTATGTTTGTGATCCGGGCGAAAATAGCCCCACTCTTCGCACGGCCAGCATTTGATGTAGTCGCTGCTTTTCCCCTGAACCACAAGCTCGCCCCTCCCTCGGCAGACGGTGCACGTGTCCTTCGCATTGGAACCGTAGTAGCCTGCTCCGTCGCATGGCCAGCACTTGCGTTTGAAGGTCTCGGACGGGCCCTCTGGGGGCACTGGCCCGGGTGCTCCAGCGATGACACCGGAAGCCGCTCCGCTCAAGCCGCCTGAACTTGGTGAACTTGGAGCGTCGATGTCTGATGGGCTCGAAGATGGCTCTCTCTTCGCCTGATCACGGAGATCCTCAATGGCATCGGCGGCACGCGCTACGTCTTCAGCTTGCCCACAGTCAGGGCACTCTCGGAAAGCCCCTTGAATTCGTCGACCATGCTCACAAGTGTAGGCCATCTGCTGCAACGACCTCTTACCTACGCTGAGTCTGAGTCGCAAAGCTGTACATCCCCACTAACCCCAACTATACCCCTCGCTTGACGATGACGCCGCGCTTTCCCATGATCAGTCGGTTCCGCCAGCCAAACAAGAATTAGCCCGCGAGGCCGACTAGACTGATCACGCGAGCTTCGCGGGTCATCCAATTCACCTTCCGGCTGTCCGTTACTCCAGATCGCCTGCGCCGTCTAGGTCTTTTGGCCACCGGGTGGTGGCGCACGGGGCCAGATACCCGCCAGGCTCGCGGGTTATCCCCCGAAGGGTTCCTCCGCGAGCAGCCGATCCGTCGGGCTCTCGACGCTGTGACCGCCGCTGTTGAGTACGCGAGTGTAGATCATTAGTTGTGGCCACGTCGCCGTGCCCGAGGAGTTCCTGTAGGGTGCGGATGTCGTACCTCGCCTCGATGTGTGTGGCTCCAGCGCGTATCGCACGACCCCGGCGCGCGGCGTCCTCGTAGCGCGTCAGGCGGGCCTGGGTGCAATCAGAGGTCGCACGCGGTTAGAACGGATCGGGACTCGCCGGCAGATCCGTCGCTCCCATCAGATACGCGTCAACGCCGCGGGCGCATTCGCGGCCTTCCCAGATCGCCCACACGACCAACGACTGACCGCGGCGCATGTCGCCGCTGGCGAAGACGCCGGGGACGCTGCTCATGTAGGTCTTGTCGACCTTGACGTTGCCGCGCTCGTCGAGCGTGACCCCGAGGTCGCTCAGCAGTCCCGGCTTTTCCGGACCGAGGAAGCCGAGCGCGAGCAGCACCAGCTCGCAGTCGATGGCGAACTCGCTGCCGGGAATTTCTTTCATCGTCATGCGGCCGCTGTCGTCCTTCACCCATTCGAGGCGGACGCCGTGCAACTGTTTGACGTTGCCGTGCTCGTCGCCGCTGAAATATTTTGTGTTGATGCTGAAGTCGCGCACGACGCCTTCTTCGTGCGATGAGGAGGTGCGCAGGATCATCGGCCAGTACGGCCACGGTGCGACGCCGTTGGTGCGGGTCTCCGGCGGTTGCGGCAGCAGCTCGAACTGATGCACTGAAGTCGCGCCCTGACGGTTCGACGTGCCCAAACAGTCGGAGCCGGTGTCGCCGCCGCCGAGGATGATGACGCGCTTGCCGGTGGCCATGATCTGCTTGGCGATCGTATCGCCAGCCACGACTTTGTTCTGCTGCGGCAGAAACTCCATCGCGAAATGAATGCCCTTCAGCTCGCGCCCGGGCACGGGCAAATCGCGCGGGTGCGTCGCGCCGCCGCACAGCGCGATCGCGTCGAACTCCTTGCGCAGCCGCTCCACCGGATAGTCGACGCCGACGTTGGTGCTGGGACGGAAGGTCACACCTTCGGCCGCCATCTGCTGCATGCGGCGGTCGATCAGATGCTTCTCCATCTTGAAATCGGGGATACCGTAGCGCAGCAATCCACCGATGCGATCGGCGCGCTCGAACAAGGTCACGAGGTGTCCGGCGCGCGCGAGTTGCTGGGCGCACGCCAACCCGGCGGGGCCTGAGCCAACCACTGCGACCGTCTTGCCGGTGCGATGCGGCGGCACCTGCGGCACGATCCAGTTCTCCTTCCAAGCGTGATCGATGATCTGCTTCTCGATCTGCTTGATGGTGACCGGATCGTTGTTGATGTTGAGGACGCACGCCTCTTCGCACGGAGCCGGGCAGACGCGACCGGTGAACTCGGGAAAATTGTTGGTCGAGTGCAGGCGATCGATCGCGGTCTTCCAGCGCCCGCGATACACGAGGTCGTTCCAGTCGGGGATGATGTTTCCCAGCGGGCAGCCCTTGTGGCAGAATGGAATGCCGCAATCCATGCAGCGCGCGCCCTGCGCTTGCAGTTTGTCTTCGGGCAGCTTGCCTTCCAACTCACGCCAGTCATGCAAACGCTCCGGCACCGGTCGGCGCGCCGGCAGTTCGCGTTCGATTTCCAAGAAACCTGTGATCTTGCCCATTAGTCGTGACTCGTGACTCGTGAGTCGTGACGCGTAATGCGTGACGTGTGACGCGTGAGTTGTGATTCGTGAGTGGTCATCTTGTCCTCACTGCCTACTGCCTACTGTCACTCAAATGCTGGCCAGCTTGGCGGCGTCGGAATTCAGATGTTGCTTTGCCAAAATGTTGCGGTACTCGACCGGCATCACCTTGGCGAACTGCGGCGCGTATTCTTTCCATCCGGACAGCATCCGCCACGCCACCGCGCTCTGGGTGTAGTCGTAGTGACGGCGGATGAGTGCATGCAACGTCTCGACGTCGTGCGGCGTGAGCGGATCGATTTCGACCATGCCCATGTTGCAGCGCGTTTTAAACGTGCCGTCGGCATCGAGCACGTAGGCGACGCCGCCGCTCATGCCGGCGGCGAAATTGCGGCCGGCCTTGCCGAGCACGACCACGGTGCCCTTGGTCATGTACTCGCAACCATGATCGCCGACGCCTTCGACAACCGCCGTAACGCCGCTGTTGCGCACGGCGAAGCGCTCGCCCGCCATGCCCCGCAGGAACACTTCGCCGCCGGTGGCGCCGTAGAGCGAGACGTTGCCGACGATGCTGTTCTCCTCCGGCACGAAGGTGGATTCCTTCGGCGGGAAGATGACGATGCGCCCGCCCGAGAGCCCTTTGCCAAAGTAGTCGTTGGCGTCGCCCTCGAGCGTGATCGACACGCCGGGGGCGAGAAACGACGCGAAGCTTTGGCCAGCCGAACCTTTGAGATGGATGGTGATGGTGTCCGGCGGCAGGCCCTCGATGCCGTGACGCCGCGAGATCTCTGCCGACAGCATGGTCCCAACGGTGCGGTTCACGTTGCGGATCGGCAGCGAGAACTCGACCTTCTCTTTGCGTTCGAGGGCAGGCTTGGCCAGCTCGATAATCTGATTGTCGAGCGCGCGCTCCAAACCGTGATCCTGCGACTGCACGCAGTGAATCGCGACGTTCGCGCCCGCCTCGGGCCGGTGCAGGATTTGGGTGAGGTCGACACCCTTGCCCTTCCAGTGATCGACCGTATCGCTGGCGTCGAGCTGGTCGACGCGTCCGATCATCTCTTCTACGCTGCGGAACCCCAACTCGGCCATGATCTCGCGCAACTCTTCGGCGATGAACATCATGAAGTTGATGACATGCTCGGGCTTGCCTTCGAACTTCTTGCGCAGCACCGGGTCCTGCGTCGCGATGCCGACCGGGCAGGTGTTGAGGTGGCAGACGCGCATCATGATGCACCCCGACGCGACCAGCGCCGAGCTGGCAAAGCCGAATTCCTCGGCGCCGAGCAGCGCGGCGACGGCCACATCGCGTCCGGTTTTGAGTTGGCCGTCGGTCTCGACGCGGATGCGGCCGCGCAGATCGTTCATCACCAGCACTTGCTGGGTTTCGGCGAGACCGAGCTCCCAGGGAATGCCGGCGTGCTTGATCGAGGTGAGCGGCGAGGCGCCGGTGCCGCCGGAATCGCCGCTGATCAACACGACGTCCGCCTTGGCTTTCGAGACGCCGGCGGCGACGGTGCCGACACCGACTTCGGCGACCAACTTCACGCTGATGCGGGCGCGGTCGTTCGAGTTCTTCAGATCGTGGATGAGCTGCGCGAGATCCTCGATCGAATAGATGTCGTGATGCGGCGGCGGCGAAATCAATCCCACGCCCGGCGTCGAGTAGCGGATCTTGGCGATGTACTCGTCGACCTTGTGACCCGGCAGTTGCCCGCCTTCACCGGGTTTGGCGCCCTGCGCCATCTTGATCTGCAGCTCGTCGCAATTGACGAGGTAGTAGCTGGTCACGCCGAAGCGGCCGGAGGCGACTTGCTTGATCGCGCTGCGGCGCAAGTCCCCGTTGGGATCGCGTTGGTAGCGTACGGGATCTTCGCCGCCCTCGCCGGTGTTGGACTTGCCGCCGATGCGATTCATCGCGATGGCGAGGTTCTCGTGCGCTTCTCGGCTGATCGAGCCGAGCGACATCGCGCCGGTCTTGAAGCGTTTGACGATCTCGGTGGCTGGCTCGACTTCGTCGAGCGGAATCGGCGTGCCCGGTTTGAAGCGCAGCAGGCCGCGGATGGTGCACAGGCGCTGGCTCTCGTCGTTCACCAGCGCGCTGTACTGCTTGAACATCTTGTAGTTCCCGGCGCGGGTCGCGTGCTGCAGCTTGGCGATCGACTCGGGGTTGTACATGTGGTGCTCGCCGCGCCGGCGCCACTGGTAGAATCCGCCGGCGTCGAGATCGCCGTCCAACGACGGCGAGACCTCAAAGGCGAGGTGATGGCGCAGCTCGCATTCCTTGGCGATGACGTCGAGACCCACGCCCTCGATGCGCGATGCGGTCCAGGTGAAGTAGCGATCGATCAGCTCGTGATTGAGGCCGATGGCTTCGAAAATCTGCGCGCCGCGATAGCTCTGCAGCGTGGAGATCCCCATCTTGGTCATCACCTTCAACAGCCCCTTGTTGGCGGCCTTGAGGTAGTGCTCGATCGCAACGGCTTCGGCGACGTCTTTGAGCTGGCCGCTGCGAACCATGTCGATCAGCGTTTCGCCCGCGAGGTACGGATTGATCGCGCCGGCGCCGTAGCCGACCAACAACGCGAAGTGCATCACTTCCCGCGGCTCGCCCGACTCGACCACGAGCCCGCAGCGGGTGCGCGTGCCTTCGCGGATGAGATGATGATGCACCGCGGCGGTGGCGAGCAGACTCGGAATCGCCGCAAGGGTTTCGCTGGTGTCGCGATCGGAGAGGACGAGGATGGTGTTGCCCTGCTCGATGGCGGCGGAGGCGCGCGCGCATAACTCATCGAGGGCGGCTTTCAGTCCCGCGCCGCCGTCGCGCACTTTGTAGAGAGTCGGCAGCGTCGTCGCGCGCAACTTGCCGTTGCGCACCGCTTTGATCCGCGCCAGGTCGGCGTTGCCGATCACCGGGTTTTCGAGTTCGAGCTGATGACAATGCTCCGCTGTCTCGTCGAACAGGTTCTGCTCCGAACCGATGGTCGACTTGAGCGACATCACCAGTTCTTCGCGAATCGGATCGATCGGCGGGTTGGTGACCTGTGCGAACAGTTGCTTGAAGTAGTTGAAGAGCAACTGCGGCTTGTCCGACAGTACGGCGAGCGGCGTATCGTTGCCCATCGACCCGACCGCTTCCTGCCCGTTGAGTGCCATCGGCGCCATCAGGATGCGCAGGTCTTCGAGCGTGTAGCCGAACAACTGCTGGCGAGTGAGCAGACTGTCCGTGTCGCACGCCGGCGGCAGCGCCTTCGGATCAGCGGCCGGTAGCGCATCGAGCTTGACGAGGTTTTGCGCCAGCCATTTACGATACGGCTGGCGCGCCGCCATGCTTTCCTTGAGCTCGTCGTCGTCGACGATGCGGCCTTGCGCGGTGTCGACCAGAAACATGCGGCCGGGTTGTAGCCGGTTCTTCAGCACGATGTCCTGCGGCGGGATGTCCAGCACCCCGACCTCCGACGCCATGACGACCAGCCCGTCCTTGGTGACGACGTAGCGCGACGGCCGCAGTCCGTTGCGATCGAGCACGGCGCCGATCACGGTGCCGTCGGTGAAGGCGATCGACGCCGGACCATCCCACGGTTCCATCAAGCACGCGTGATACTCGTAGAACGCACGCTTGGTGTCGCTCATGCTCTCGTGCTTCTGCCACGCCTCGGGGATCATCATCATCACCGCGTGCGGCAACGAGCGGCCAGTGTGCATGAGCAGTTCGAGCGCGTTGTCGAACATGCCCGAGTCGCTGGTGTCGAGATTGATGATCGGGACAATCTTCTTGATGTCATCGCCGAACGCCGGCGAGGCGAACAACTTCTCCCGCGCGTGCATCCAGTTGATGTTGCCGCGCAGCGTGTTGATCTCGCCGTTGTGGGCGATGAAGCGATAGGGATGCGCCCGGTCCCATGACGGGAAGGTGTTGGTGCTGAAGCGCTGGTGCACCAGCGCCAGCGCGCTGACGAACGTCGGGTCGTTCAAGTCGCGATAGAAGGCCGGAATCTGGTTCGGCAGCAGCAGGCCTTTGTAACAAATCGTGCGTCCCGAGAGGCTCGGCAGGTAGAAGCTCTCCGAGTCCTTCAAATCGGACTCGCGAATCGCGTGCTCGACACGTTTGCGGATGACGAACAGTTTGCGCTCCAGCGTTGCCGGATCGTCAACGCCGCGGGCGGCGCCGATGAAGATCTGGCGGATCTCGGGCATCCCGTCGCGTGCCACGGGTCCCGGCGCGTTCTCGTCGACCGGCACGGTGCGCCAGCCAAGAAACTTCTGCCCTTCTTCGTGGATGATCTTCTCGAAGGTTTCGAGGCAGACGTTGCGCTCGCGCACGTTGCGCGGCAGGAACACCATGCCGACGCCGTACTGACCGGGGGCGGGTAGGGCGATGCGCAGCGGTTTGCACGCCTGCTTGAGAAATTCGTGCGGTATCTGCAATAGCAGGCCGGCGCCGTCGCCGGTCAACGGATCGCAGCCGCAGGCGCCGCGGTGGGTGAGGTTCTGGAGAATCTGCAACCCCTTCTGCACGATGTCGTGCGAGCGGACACCTTTGACATTGGCCACGAAGCCGACGCCGCACGCGTCGTGCTCGAACCACGGGTGATACAGCCCTTGCGGGCACAGTCGCCGCCTCGGTGTGCTCATGATGACGCCCTCTTCAGATTCGTCGGATGGCGCTCGCCGTTGCGGCGCACCCGCTTGCTCTCGTTCTCCTTCTGCACCGGCAGCGATATCTGCGTGCGCTCGGTGTGCGTCGACAACACGACCATCGTCTCGGTGCGCGTCACACCTTCGATCGAACGAATCTTGCGGATCAGGTCCTCAAGCGAGGCCGTGTTGTTCGTCTTCGCCTTCAGCAGCAGCGTGTGTTGGCCGGTGACGTGGTGGCATTCGAGCAGTTCCTCGAACGCCGACACCACGCCCTCGAACGCCGCGATCAGTTTGGGATGACTGATGTCGACGCCGATGAAACCGGTGACGTCCCTGCCGATCTTGCGCGCGTCGAGGATCGCGCGATAGTCGAGGATGACCCCGCTCTCTTCGAGCTTCTTGACGCGCTCAATGACCGACGGCGCCGACAGCCCCACCTGCTCGCCGACTTTGGCGAGCGGCAGCTTGCAGTCATCCTGCAGGATACTGAGGATGTGGAGGTCAGTGGCGTCGAGGTCCACTTTTTCCGAGCCGAGTTTCATTAGGCAACCTCGCTGTATTACCGAATGAAGTGCCAGAGTATGGTTCCGATGTCAATGGTTTCTTCGGGGGAACTGACATTCGGCCACGGACGTTGAAACGAAGGAATGCGGTGCGCGGAATGCGGAATGAGGAATGCGGAATGCGGGACGTGCGGGGATCGACTCGGCGGTGCGCCGCTGTCTTTGGAGTTGCGATCCGCTATAAGAACCCGGCGCTGCGTGCCACGACGCGGCTGGTTGTACAGGGAGACAAGGAATGGCAGAGCAATCGCGCGGCGGCTTCGCCGCGGTGTTGATCATCATGATCGTCGCCCTCGCGTCCGCAGCGGGAAATGTGGAGATCTTCGTGCATGGCGGCGCGGGAATTGTATCATTCGACGAGGTGACTCACGCGCTTCATCAGTGTGCGCCGTGTGTCATCTTCCTTGCCGGCGTGCCGGTTGTGGCGGGTCTCGTGTTGGCCGCTTGGTCGATGCGGCGGGCGCGCCGCGTCGTCGATCCAGCGCCATTGATCGAGGGCGCGCGCCCGGGGTCACCATCACCCGATGCCGCGCTGCGCATGCTTGCCCTGCTGCAACACGAGGGTCGCTTGATCGACTTCCTCGAGGAAGATATCGCCGCCTACGACGACGCGCAGGTCGGCGCCGCCGTGCGTTCAATTCATGAAGGTTGCCGCAAAGTGTTGCGTGAGCGCGTCCAGCTTCAACGTGTGATTGAGCAGGACGACGGGGCCATCGTCGACGTGCCCGCCGGCTTTGATCCCGCCACCATCCGCGTTACCGGTAACGTTACCGGTGCGCCGCCGTTCCGCGGCACGCTGCAACACGGCGGCTGGCGCGCAGTCAAAATCACGCTCCCGGAGTCGGCAACCGACGCCGCCATCGTCGCGCCGGCCGAGGTGGAAATCTCCTAGTTGGTTCGTGGTCCCTGGTTCGTGGTCTCTGATTGGAAACCACCAACCAGAAACCAGGGACCACAAACCAGAAACCAGAGACCATGTCGTTCGTTGTCGGCATCGACCTCGGCACCACCAACAGCGTCGTTGCGTTCGCGGATGCGAACGCGCCGGATCCGGGACTGCGGGTACTCGGGATTCCGCAAGTCGCTAACGCGGGGGCGGTGGAGCCGCGCGACGTGCTGCCCTCGTTTCTCTATCTCGCCGGGGCGGGGGAGTTGGCCGCCGGGGCGCTCGATCTCCCGTGGGCGAAGGCGCGCGACTTCGTCGTCGGCGAGTTTGCGCATCGCCGCGGCCTCGAAGTGCCCGGTCGTCTGGTGGCGTCGGCCAAGTCGTGGTTGTCGTTTGCCGGTGCCGACCGCACGGCGGCCATCTTGCCGTGGGGCGCTGCGGACGATGTCGCCAAGCTGTCGCCGCTCGAAGTCTCGACGCGCTACCTCGCGCACATCCGCGATGGGTGGAATCACGTCGTGGCCGGGCGCGACAAGAGTGCGCGCCTCGAAGCGCAAGAGGTCTACCTCGCGGTGCCGGCATCGTTCGATCCGGTCGCGCGCGAGCTGACGGCGCGCGCGGCGCAAGACGCGGGGTTGGCGAATCTCACGCTGCTCGAAGAGCCGCAGGCCGCCGTCTACGCGTGGATCGAAGCCGGCGGCGATGCGTGGCGTCAAGCGGTGCGGATCGGCGACGTGATTCTGGTGTGCGACGTCGGTGGCGGAACCACCGACTTCAGCCTGATTGCCGTGCGCGACGCGCAAGGCGAGTTGGCACTCGAACGCGTGGCTGTCGGCGATCACATCTTGCTCGGTGGCGACAACATGGACCTCACGCTCGCGTACGCGGTGCGCGAACGGCTGACCGCCGCCGGCACCGCGCTTGACGCGTGGCAGTTCCGCGGCCTCATGCTGAGTTGCCGCGCCGCGAAGGAGCGCTTGCTGGCGGCGGGCAAAGAGACGTCTGTACCGGTGGCGATCCTCGGGCGCGGCCGCAAGGTGGTCGGCGGCACGTTGCGGGCCGAGATCACGCGCAGCGAGGTCGAACGGACCCTTGTCGAAGGCTTCTTCCCGAGTTGTGCCGTCAGCGATCGGCCGCAAGCGCAGCGTCGCACCGCTGTGCAGGAGTTGGGGCTGCCGTACGCGAGCGATGCGGCGGTGACCCGCCACCTGGCGCAATTTCTGTCTCGTCATCATGGAGCCACCGGCGCTGCGCTCGACTTCGCGCGACCGACGGCGGTGCTCTTCAATGGCGGCGTGATGCGGGCAGCGGGTTTGCGGACACGGCTGGCGGACGTGGTCAATGGGTGGTTGCACAGTGTCGGCGCACCGACGCTACGAGTGCTGACCGGCGGTGATCCTGAACACGCCGTCGCACGCGGCGCAGCGTACTACGGTCTGGCGCGGCGCGGCCGTGGCGTGCGCATTCGCGGTGGCACCGCGCGGGCGTTCTATCTCGGCGTCGAGACCGCGATGCCGGCGGTGCCGGGCCTGCGGCCGCCGATCAAAGCGTTGTGCGTGGTCCCGCACGGGATCGAAGAAGGCAGCGAGGTCGAATTGCCGAAGCAAGAATTCGGTCTGGTGGTGGGCGAGCCGGCGGAGTTTCGCTTCCTCAGTTCGTCGACGCGCCGCGACGACTGCGTCGGCACGGTCGTCGAATCGTGGACCGACGATATCGAGGAGCTACCGCCGCTCGACAGCACGCTCGAATGGGAAGGACAGGAGGGCACCACCGTGCCGGTGCGATTGCAGGCGCGCGTCAGTGAAGTCGGCGTGCTGGAGTTATGGTTTGTCAGTCGTGACGGCAGTCGGCGGTGGAAGCTCGAATTCAACGTCCGCGCCGCATCAACATAAGAGCACGCTGATGTCGATCTTGCAGAAGCTCCTCGACAACAACCGCCAGTGGGCGGCACGGATGACCGCGCACGACCCGGATTTTTTCCTTCGGCTCTTGCACCAGCAGTCGCCGAAGTTTCTGTGGATCGGTTGTGCCGATAGCCGCGTGCCGGCGAATGAGATCGTTGGGCTGCAGCCGGGCGAGCTGTTCGTGCATCGCAACGTCGCCAACCTGGTCAGCCATACTGACATGAACTGCCTGTCGGTGTTGCAGTACGCGATCGAGGTGCTGAAGGTGGAGCACATCCTCGTCTGTGGCCACTATGGCTGCGGCGGCGTACATGCGGCGCTGGATCCGGGTGAGCATGGGCTGATCGACAATTGGTTGCGCGAGATTCGGCTCATTGCGTCGCACAACGGCAAGGTTCTCGCCGTTCTCGACTCCGATACCGCGCGGCTCGACCGGCTGTGCGAGCTGAATGTTGCCGAGCAAGCCGCCAATGTCTGCTCGACCACGTTTGTGCAGCAGGCGTGGCGCCGGGGCCAATCACTCTCAGTGCACGGATTGATCTACCGTGTCAGCGACGGCGTCTTGCGCGACCTTGGCTTCGCCGTCACGGGTCCCGCGGGCATCAATTCGATCCATAGCCAGACCGGCCTCGTCGAGTAAGACACAATCCCTCTCTATCCCGGATTGATTCCATGGCTCGTTACATCGTCGGCATCGATCTTGGCACCACTAACTCGGCAGCGGCGTACGTCGACACTCGTGATGGCGCCCGCACGATCGAGTCGTTCGCCATTCCGCAACTCGTCGGCGAAGGATCGATGGCGGCGCAGCGCACGCTGCCGTCGTTCCTGTACTTGGCTGGCGAACACGAGCTGGCGCCGGGAGCGTTGGCGTTGCCGTGGGATGCCGCGCGAACGTACGCTGTCGGTGAGTTCGCGCGCGTGCAAGGCGCGCGGGTGCCAGGGCGCTTGGTCTCGTCGGCGAAATCGTGGCTGTGCCACGGCGGCGTCGATCGCACGGCGCGGATTCTCCCCTACGGCGCGCCCGACGACGTGAAAAAGGTCTCGCCGGTTGACGCGTCGGCGCGCTACCTCGCCCACATCCGCGACGCGTGGGATCAGCGGTTCCCCGATGCGCCGCTGGCGCAGCAGGATGTCGTGCTGACGGTGCCGGCGTCGTTCGACGAAGTCGCGCGCGAGCTGACTGTCGCCGCCGCCGAAAAGGCGGGCCTGCCGCGCCTGATCCTGCTCGAAGAGCCGCAAGCCGCGTTCTACGCCTGGCTGAGTGTGAATGAGTCGGACTGGCAGACGCGATTGGCCGACACGCGCTTGGTGTTGGTGATCGACGTCGGTGGTGGCACGACCGACTTCAGTTTGATCGCGACGCGTGACGAAGGGCGTGGGCTCATCCTTGAACGGCTGGCGGTGGGCGATCACTTGCTGCTCGGCGGCGACAACATCGACATCGCGCTGGCGCGCCTGGTCGAGCCGCGACTCGGCGGTAAGCTCGATAGCCAACGCTGGCATGCGCTCACCAATCTCTGCCGTACGGCGAAGGAAACGTTGCTCGCCGACGGCGCCGCGGACGAGATGCCGATCAGACTGATCGGGCGCGGCAAGTCAGTGGTCGGCGGCGTGTTGACGGCGACGCTGACGCGAGATGAAGTCGAACGCACGGTGATGGAGGGATATTTTCCGTTCGTTGACCCCGATGCCGCGCCGCGCAAGATCGCCCGCACGGGGGTGCAGGAGTGGGGGCTGCCGTTCGCGACCGAGCCTGAAGTCCCACGCCACCTCGCCGCATTCCTGCGGCGACATCGAGCGGACGCCGTCGGCGATGCGGCGGAGAGTTTGGCGCGCCCCGACGCCATTCTGTTCAACGGCGGCGCCCTCAAGCCAGCGCAAGTACGAACCCGTTTGCGCGAACTGATCGGTCGCTGGTGCGGTCAACAACACGTGTCGAGCGGCACGCGCGAGTGGCAACCCACGGTGCTGGAGAGCGTCGACCTCGATCTCGCGGTGGCGCGCGGTGCCGCGTACTACGGCTTGGTGCGGCGGGGGCACGGTGTGCGCATCGGCGGCGGCGCGGCGCGCTCGTACTATCTCGGCATCGGTGGCGCGACGAACACTGCAAACACGATCCCCGCGCTGTGCTTGGTCCATCGCGGCATGGAAGCGGGCGAGCCGATGGAGATCGCCGCGCCCGACTTCGATGTGATGACCAATCAGCCGGTGAGCTTTCCGCTCTACGCGTCGAGCACGCGCAGCGGCGAGCACGCGGGACAACTCGTCGAGGCCGAGCGCGACTCGCTCGCCGAGCTGCCGCCGATCCGGACCGTGCTACGTTTCGGCAAGAAGATTGGGGCGACGCGGATTCCGGTCCACGTGGTCACGCAGCTCACCGAGGTCGGTACGCTCGAAGTGTGGTGTCACTCGCAACGCAGCGAGCATCGCTGGCGCTTGCAGTTCCAACTGCGCGACGCTGTGCCGCTCGCCGACGAGACCGTGGCGGAAGAACGCACCGCCGACCTGGTGATCAACGACGCGCAATTGGAAGCGGCGCTCGGCGCGCTGACCAACGTGTTTCCATCTGCCGGCGCACCTGCGGGCGACCCGGTGAAGCTCGGCGCGGCAGTGGAGGAAGCCCTCGGCGCGAGTAAGGACGCCTGGCCGCTGCCAACGATCCGCAAGTTGTGGGACGCGGTGCTGGCCAGCGAAGGCGCGCGCGGCACCACCGCGGCGCACGAAGCGCGTTGGCTCAATCTCGCCGGTTTCCTGCTGCGGCCGGGCTTCGGTCACGAACTCGATCCGTGGCGCATCGAGCAACTGTGGAAGCTGTTCAGCGCCGGCCTGCACTTTCCCAAAGCGGTGCAGAACCGCGCCGAATGGTGGAGCATGTGGAAACGCGTGGCCGGCGGCTTGAGTCGCGCGCAGCAGCAGCAGCTTTACAATGAAGCGGCGCCGGCGCTGCTGCCGCGGCTCAAGAAGAAGTTGAAGACGCGTGTCGGTCCGCAAGAGATTCGCGAGTACTGGCAGGTGGTCGGCAGTTGCGAGCAACTCAGCGCCGAGGTGAAGGCTGAGTTGGGTGGCGAGTTGGTGAGTCAGATTGAAAGAGGCGGCACCGCGGCTTTGTGGGCGCTCGGCCGGCTCGGCGCGCGCGCGCCGTTTCACGGTCCACTCAATTGCGTGGTGAGTCCGAAAGTCGTCGCGGGATGGATCGCACGACTCCTCGCGCCGAACCCGACGAAGCCCGAGACGTTGGTGTTCACACTCGTGCAATTGGCGCGTTGCGTCGACGACCGCGAGCGCGACCTCGACGAGTCCGTGCGCCGCCGCGTCGCGGATGCGGTGCACGATCTACGCGGTGGACATCGCGCCGCGAGGCTGGTCACCGAGTTCGTCGCGCTCGAAGCCCAAGAACGCGCGCGCGTCCTCGACGAGTCGCTGCCGGCCGGGTTGGTGATTCGGGAGGGATAGAGGCTTCGCGCTCTTTGTCTGAGGTTAGTCTTGATCTGACGGAAAAAGGATCAACGCAGAGGCACAGAGACGCAGAGGATCGCGGAGCAGTGGTGTCGACTCCCCTCTGCCGAATCGATTTCTCCTTCTTCTCAGCGTCTCAGCGTCTCTGCATTGAAATTCCGAGCGGAGGCCCGATAGAGGTCATGCATAGAGTAGTCGGCCTCTCGGCTCCTGGACGCTGCGTCCGAGTTCGCGCGCCGTTTCGATCCACTCACCGATGATTACTTCGACGTTCGCGAGGTTTGCTTGTAGGTCGCGCCGTCGGCGGCACAGCCCGGCAACTCAGGAACTTCAGCAATGTATGCCTCGTCCTCGTCGCTCCAGTAGATGATGATTTCGTACTTCCACTTACTTTGCATCATCGCCTCCTGCCAGATGGTACTTCACAATCACTGCATCGCGAGGGTCCGGCATCAGTCTGTGAATTGGCGCCCCGTCTTCCGTAACAACACCACCGCCACGCAGATGAGCCACACGAAGTGCGACAGCGGCGCCAGGGTTGGTAGCACGCCAGACGGGGCGAACGCGCCCTCGTGCGCGAGCGACATGGCCGACAGCAGGTGGATGGCGGCGACCAGGAACGCACCGTGCGCGATCCAGCGCGGCATCACGCCTGTCTGTACGATCACGATCCCGGCGGCAATGACGTAGACCGCGTTCGGAAATGCCGTCATCAGATTCGCTGCGAACGCAGCGTCCACGAGGAGCGGAAGTGACGCCGGATCGAGCACCGGAGCACGATGGATGACCGCGAGGAATATCGTGTCCGCCACGAGGATACCGGCTGCCGTCGCAACGCATGCGGCGAAGGCGATCGCCGACCACACGTCGGCTCCACCCTCCGCGCGCCGCAGGATCGCCCAGAGCCCGGCGCCGAAGACGATCAGCAGCCCACCGAATCCGAGCGAGGCTAGGTAGACGCTGACAAGAAACGGGGTTTGATGGTCGGCGAAGAAAGTGGCGAGCTCGCTTGCCGACGCGCCGGTTCCGGGAATCGGATACGCGATCTCGATCGCGATCGTGGGCAGGAACAGCACCGCGATCGCCAATGCCGAATAGGCCGTGATTCGGGTTACGCGTTTGTCCATTCCACCCTCATATCGGACGTCAACCTTTTGCGAGCAGAGGTGCAACGACGCCGACGAGTGCTCGGCCAAGCGATGCATGCTGGTCCGCATCGAGGTGCACGCCATCGACGCGGCTCGATGTCGTCACCTGCGCGGCGTTGAAGAATTCGCAACCGCGCTCGCGCGCGACCTGTTGGTAGGCTGCAGCAAGCCCCGCGCACTTTTGTTCAGCGCCTTCGAACTTAGGAGCAATGGGTCCCTTCGGATTGTGGATAGCGGGCGGTGCAACGACGAGGATTGGCGGTGCCGGCATTCCGGGCTCGATCGGCGCTCTGCGAACCGCATCGACGAGGGCGGCGATGCCTTGGGCGGAATGCCACGCGGTGTGCTCGTGCATCGACTGGAAGTCGTTGGTGCCGAGCATCAGGATGACGAGTGCCAAGGGCGAGTTGATCTCGATTCGTTGTTCCAGGCCAAGCAAGCCATTGCGGCCCGGCTTGTACGGATCGTCCCAAGCTGTGCGCCGACCGTTGAGGCAGTCTTCGATGACTCGAACCAGATGTCCGGCGCCACGGAGGCCTTCCTCCATGACACCGGGCCAACGCGCTTCGAAGGGCAACCGCCGACGTGTGTTCGGGATGATCCCCCACGTGACGGAATCTGCGTAGACGAGAATGTGCTGCATCGAATCGCTTCGTGTGGGTCGCGCGTTCATTCGCGCCGCAATGTCGCCAGCCCGGCTGCCGCGCCGATGAGAAGGCCACCGCCGACGCGTTCGATCAGCAAGCGAAACCGCGGCGCGACCCGACGGCCCGCGCGGTGAGAGAGCGCAGAATACGCCGACAGCACCACAAACTCGATTGCGAAGGAACTGAAGGCGAGGATTGCGACCTGTGGCGCAAGCGGCCCCTTCGGATCGATGAACTGGGGTAGAATCGCGGTGAAGTAGACGATGAGATTCGGGTTTGCTCCCTGGGTGACGAAGCCTTGCCAGAAGGCGCGCCCGGTAGAAGTAGATGCGGGTTGGACCCGTACGCTTGCTGGCCGCGCGAAGGATCGAACGATCATTCGCACACCGAGCCAGATCAGGTAAGCCGCACCGAACCACTTGATGACGACAAACGCCTCTGCGGAAATCGTGTGAACGGCTGCCAACCCGGTCGCCGAAAGACCGAAGTAGACCGCGTTCGCTGCGAGGACCCCGGCGCTCGCCGCAATCCCGGCGGCTTGGCCGCGCGTCATCCCGAGCGAGACGACAAGCAGACAGGATGGTCCCGGGTTGAGGCAGAGGAGCAGCTCGGTCATGCAGAAGAAGGCCCACGCTTGAAGTGTCATCGCTTCCTCACGGCGCTCCAACGTTGGCCGCAGCGTAGCGCATCGGTACGTTCAGCACACGTGCTCCGCGCGGTTCGGGGAGTACCGAGCCGCCGCGCGCAGCCTGCTTACATGCGCTCGATCGCACGAACGGCGGCGTCGGCAGCTACGGTGGCGGCGAGCTTCATGCCGCGGGCGAGTCGCGCCAACTGCGGCACGCGCCACGGCTTCGTCAAAAGGAAGCGGGCGAGCGCGGGCAGGTTCGGACCGCCGTCGGGTCCGGCCAAGCCGAACACCGCCGGGTCGATCGAACCATCATCGGCGCGATCGCTGATGCCTCGGAACACCGACCACGGGCAGCGGCGGCGCTCGCAGACCGCGGCGATCGCCGCGGTCTCCATGTCGATGGCGATGACGCCTTGCCGTTCGTAGCGGGCCACCTCGTTCTGGTCGACGAGCAACCCGTCTGATGTTAGCAGCGTGCCTCGCGGCACGGTGTCGCCGAGAAGAGCGGGCCGATGTTCCGTGCCGGTCGACACGTCGATGACGAGTTCCGGCACGACGAGGTCGCCGATGTCGACGCTCGGTCCGATACCTCCCGCGATGCCAACCACCACGAGATGATCGATCGGGATAAAGTCGAGAACACGTTCCGTCGTGCGCACGGCGGCGCGGATTCCAATTCCAGTTATCGTCGCGACAATCTCGACCCGACCGATCGTGCCCGAGAAGAAGGCGAAATCGCCGGACTGCGACCGGCGGAGGGAGAGGGAGCGCAGGAGAGGGCGTAGCTCGGGCCGCATCGGAGCGAGAATCGCGACGCGCTGAACTGCGGGAGGGGTGATCACCGGTCCCATTGTGCCCGATCAGCGCGAGCGGGCGGGGCGCCGACTGTACTTCGTGTTGCTCGACACATCAGGCGCTCAAGGCGCGGCTTGTCCGTGGACCGCCGCCTGGAGCGGCGGGGTTCGGCCAGTCAGGCCACGATTCTCAACGCCTCTCCTCGATTGTGCAGCAGAACCACCTGATCACTCCGCAGTGCGAGTTCAGCATACGTCTGCCCGTCATCATCACTGAACTCCACTTCGTAGACATTCGGAGCGAGGAGTTCCACAACCGTGCCGACCTCGCCCCGCTTGAGCTTGCGGCTCGGGAGGTCTTCAAGCAATGCCACGGTGTCGAGTACTTTGAGGCTTCTCTTTCGTTGGGCCATCACCGTTTCCTCTGCTGGACATAGCACGTGGTCAGCCGTGGTTCTCTCCTACCACGGATGACGATCCAGCCGCTACGGACCGTCGCCTTTCCGACTGCTGTCACCATCGTGAAGTCCATCGTGTACCGCTGACCGTACGCGTCGAGGTCGCCGCGCTTCGCCTGGCCAGCTCGTGCGATTTCCAGCAACTTGGCCCGCAACTTCGGAGCATCAGCGGCAGTCAAGCCGAGCACTGCGGCGAAGACCCGGGCCTTGTGCCGACCCGATGCGCTGTCTGGATTCAAACAATAGTCCGACAACTTTCTGACATCGACGATTGCCCGCTCTCCATTCGGTAGACGCACGAGGGGAGATTATGCGGTCGACAGATGGGCAGCAACCTCGTCCCCGCGGATTCCGTGCCCGTTATTGTCGCGATGATCTCGCCCTGATCGATCGTCTCCGGGAAAAAACGAAATTGCCGGACTGCGACCGGCGGAGGGAGAGAGAGCGTAGCAGAGGGCGTAGCTCGGGTCGCATCGGCGCGAGCAGCGCGACCCGCTGAACTCCGGGAGAAGTGATCACCGACTTATTCTGCCCGGTCGCGCCGCTCGACGCGATTGTGCGCGCATCAGCCGCCGCGGTCTCGAACGCGCCGCCGCCTGTCTATCGTGTTGCCTAACGGCCTGGCGATGACCTGCGGTGTGGGGCGGTGCTGAGCAGGGCCGCCAGGTCCATCGTCGGGTTCGCCCGTTCATTTCGTGCGGCGTTCCATCGCTGCCTGCATTATAGGTCTGACGTTTTCCAGATCGTCGTCGCCCTTGACGGGATACTCCTTCCATTTGTCATCGGCATCGAACGTCGCAATGATGTAGTGCTTCCGCCGCGGTAACAGGTAAGCAAAAACGCGATTGTTGACCTTCATGGAGATGCCGTACTTGATCGGGTCAAGTGAAATGCTCCCCGGCTTCCAGTTCTTGATTTCCTCAAGGAGGGCCGTGACCTTGGCTCGGACGGCTGCGTCCGTAATGTATCCCAAGTGGTCCTCCAGGTGTGTAACCTCGATAATCTCCGGTGGGGCGGTGATCTCCCGTTCTTGGAAGATCGGAACGACGTCGTCATCACCCTCGAACTTGAGGCAGTCGAATGTGAACAAGGAGATTGGAAGGTCAAGCCATTTGCATCTGTTGACTAGTGTTTGAGAAAAAGTCGGGGCAACAAGGAAGAGCCGCACTTGTTGCGTCGGGTCAATCGAGTGCGCCTTGTAGAGCCGGGCGTACGACTCCACGTGAGCTGATACGTAGTCGTAGTAGTCGAGCCCCTGGAGCAGCATGCCGTCGTCCTGCGTAACTTTGAGTTCCGCGACCACCAGCGACTTGCCGCTGTCCACCATGAGGACATCGAGGCGCCCTCCGGCAGTAGGCTTCTGGTGGTCGACGTATACCAGACCCTCTTCAATCAATCCGGCGTTGCATCGGACGAGATCCTCAAGTTCCCGCTCGGAGACATCGTTCTTGGTGTATGTCTTCATACGTTCATGCCATTACAGAGGGGCGAACGGTTTGCCGCTGAGGCGCGGCGGGTGAAAAAGTGTCTCGGTACAAGCGCGCAGCACCTCCCCGCCGTCGCCTCCAGCGGCTTCGGCCCCGGGCGACGTGGTCCGCACCGCCAGAGGCGGGGCTACCTCGACGGTCCCGCTCCCGGGCAGCTCGCCAGGCAGCTCTGCCAGGATTCTCCACATCGGTTGCCGCACGGATGGCCGAGTGCGATGAGTGGCTTGTCACATCCGGCATAGCACGTCTCAAACAGCTGTTCGCATTGCCGTGAGCATGTTTGCGCCTCCGTCGTCTGCGGCAAGACAACCCTGGGTGCGGGCCTTACGTATGGGTTCGCGTAGCACCCGTGACACGCCAACATCACCATCATCAGCATCCATCGCATTTCAACACGCATCGCCCCTCCAATTCGTTGGTCACAGCGCCGACTCCTTGATGGAACGGAATGGCATCCTACCGATCGTCCCCGGCCTACCCGCCGAACGCCCGCGCTCAGGGGGGCAGGCAAGCAAGCGCAGCGGCGCTTGCCTGCGTCCCCTGCAGCGCGAAGTTATGCGGCAGGGGCAAGACCCCCTCGTCGCGTCAACACCACCAGATAGGGTGGAACCAGTTCCAGCAACGCCTCGACACGCCGGAGCTTAGCGCTAGCCAAAGTGCTGTGCCGTTTCCGAACTAGGAACTCTCCTCGCGTTGGAAGGACGTCTGACCGCCAAGTGCAATCTCGCTTTCGAAACCATTCCACCCGGATTGGGGGGATCACGGGATCAAGCGCGATCACGCGGCGAACTTTGAAGGCTAGCGCAAGGCCTCGCCTCTTAAATGGGTTGGTCACCTTCATCACGTTGGGGTCCGGCATCGCCCGCCACTCGCTTTCGTCGAGTTCGCGATAATGGGTTGCGGGCAGAGTTCCTTTGTATCTGTCCGGGTCGCGTGCGCCGGGGCTGTATGAACACAGCGCATACACTTGACCTTTCGCCTCCTTCAGGTGCGCAAGCCAGATGTCGGCGGTCGGTGAGTATGCAAACGACCAGAAGGTGCAGCCGTAACGGTTCGTCTCATCACGCTTCCATTCGAGAATCTCGCGGGTGCTAAGACCAGTGTACGGTCCAAAGGGGTGCCAGAACCCCATCTGGAATTCGTCCCACATGTGATCATGGCGCATAACTACAATTCGACTCCCGAATGGAATCGGCTAGCCACGCGGCTTCTCGTCGGCATAGCAGCCCTCGGGTTCATCCAGTGTCCCTTGGCAATCGCTACGCGAATCAAGTTCATAGCTCACCAAGGACGCTCTCGCTTGGGGTTGCTACGCGACTCGTCTTCGCGGGCTAGCGCCCCGGCGTTACGCGTGAGCAATCGATCGGCAGGGCTCTGCACCCCATGCCCGCCTCGGTTCAGCACGTGCGTGTAGATCATCGTCGTCTTCACATCGCGGTGGCCCAGGAGATCCTGCACGGTGCGGATATCGTAGCCGGCTTCAAGCAGGTGCGTCGCAGTCCCGAGTCACAGAGCAGCATTGCCATGATCCGGGAAACCCCGTCAAGCGCTGCCAGCTCACAGCGTCATCGAAAGTCATGCGACTTGGGCAGAGTAGCAGGTTGTTCGTTGCTAAGTTGTTGGTTGTTAGGTTCCGATGCGGGCGTCACGCGCATGCGATAGCCGTGGCCAGCTTGCGTGATGACTTGCTGCGGAATCTCCAGCTTGGTGAAGCGCCGCGCTCTCACATGGATGACGTATTGGGGGTCGGGGGTCGGGGATCGGGGGTCGGCACCAACCTCTAACCCCTGGCTCCTAACCCCCGCACCCACTTTCTGCAGCGGGCCTTCGACCTGCAACAGCGCCGCTGTGTGGATCAGCGCGCGGTGGCGCTGGAACATGTCGGGCACGACGACGGCGTTGGCCGTGCCGGTTTCGTCTTCAAGCGTGAGAAAACAAAATCCCTTCGCCGTGCCCGGTCGCTGGCGCACGATCACGAGCCCGGCGATTTTCGCCCAACTCCCAGCGCGCGCGCGCTTGAGATCACTCGCGCGCAACACACCCGCACGCGTCAACTCGTCGCGTAGGTACGTCATGATGTGCGGTCCAGTCGTGAGACCGGTGCCGGCGTAATCGGCGAGAGTGCGGTCCATTGGCGACATGGTGGGAAGGGGGTTCGGGGTTACGGGGTTAGGGGTTAGGGGTTCGGAAGCAAGGACTGGATGAGGCGGTTCAGAAGTCTTGCCACTGAGTTCACCTGCGCCGAGAGCGGCGCGACGGCTTCTTGCCGAACCAACCCTATTTCCACGATCAGGATCAGGTAGGTCTCCAACTCGCGCAGGCTCCCCTGCGCGATGCGAAGGAAGCTGACATAATCCTTTCTCGTCCCCCTCCCGTTCCCTTCGGCGATGTTGGCCGGAACCGAAACTGCCGCCCGGCGGATCTGACTGGTCAGACCGTACAATTCTTCCTTCGGAAAACTCTTCGTCAGAAAGTAACAGTCGCGGGCCAGATCCATCGCCTGGCGCCACACGAGCAGTTCGCGAAACCCCCGTTCCTTGCGTCCTTCCATAACTCTCCTCCTTCAATGCTAGGGGGCTAGGGGTTAGGGGGTTGGGGGTTAGGGGTCCCTCTCCGCCCCTAACCCCGTAACCCCCTAACCCCGTAACCCCTAGCCGCGCGAACAACGGCTCGCGCGAGATGGCCGCTGTCTGCCACAACGCTTCGCGACGAGTGAGGCCGAACGCGGTGAACGCGCCGATGTGCGCGAGCGTCTGCACTTCAGCCTCGCGCAGACCGCAGCGATGGATGACGTCGGTGATCGAACTGAACGGCGCACGTGCTCTTTCTTCCGCGATGCGTTTACCGGCGTCCGCGCGCAGGTTGGAAACAAAGCGCAAGCCCAAGCGGAGACACAACGGCTTCTCTCCGCCCCTAACCCCATAACCCCCTAACCCCATAGCCCCTTGCTCCAACTGGCAACGCCAGTTGGAGCGCGTCACGTCGATCGGCAGCACACGCACGCCGTGGCGTTGGGCGTCTTTGATGATGGTGGCGGGGTGATAGAACCCCATCGGCCAGTTGTTCAGCAGGGCGCAGGTAAACGCCGCCGGGTGATGCGCGCGCAAGTACGCCGACGCGTATGCCAGCAGCGCGAAGCTGGCGGCGTGACTCTCCGGAAAGCCGTAGAGCGCGAACGACGTGATGCTGCGCACGATGTCGTCGGCCTTCTTGCCGACGATGCCCTTGGCCGTCATGCCGGCGCGCAGTCGCGCCTCGATCTGCTGCATGCGTTGCGTCGAGCGCTTGAAGCCCATCGCGCGCCGCAACTCTTCGGCTTCACCGCCAGTGAAGCCGGCCACCGTCATCGCCATGCGCAGGAGCTGCTCTTGAAACAGCGGCACGCCCAACGTGCGCTTCAAAATCGGTTCGAGTTCGGGGTGCGCATAGGTCACCGGCTCGCGGCCGTTGCGGCGGTTCAGATACGGATGCACCATCTGCCCGACGATCGGGCCTGGGCGAATGATCGCGACCTCGACGACGAGATCGTAAAAGCGTTCCGGCTTCATGCGCGGCAGTGTCGCCATCTGCGCGCGGCTCTCGACTTGAAACACGCCGATGGTGTCGGCGCGTTGCAGCATGCCGTACACGGCGGGATCGTCCTGCGGCAGATGCGCGAGATCGATGTCGCGGCCTTCGTGCTCGCGCACCAGCGGAATCGTCTCTTCCAGCACCGCCATCATGCCGAGCCCGAGCAGATCGACTTTGATGATGCCGAGGTCGGCGCAGTCGTCCTTGTCCCACTGCACGACGACGCGTCCGGGCATCGACGCGGGTTCGAGCGGGACCACGCTGTCGAGCCGTCCCGCCGCGATCACCATGCCGCCGGAATGTTGGCCGAGATGACGCGGTAGGTTCTGCATCTGTCCGACCAGATCGACGAGCAGCGCGACGCGCGGAGCGGTGGGGTCGACGCCGCCGGCGCGGAGTTGCTTCGCCAGCTCGTCCATGTCGTCACGGAACTCGAAACGGTTGAGCAGCTTCGACAGCTTGGCCACTTGTTCGAGGGTGAAGCCGAGCGCTTTGCCGACTTCGCGCACGGCGCTGCGGGTGCGGTAGGTGATGACGTTGGCGGTCATCGCCGCGCCCCGTTCGCCGTAGCGTTGGTAGACGTACTGGATGACGCGCTCGCGCTGATCGCCGCTCGGCAGATCGATATCGATGTCGGGCCACTCACCGCGCTCTTCGGAGAGAAAGCGCTCGAACAGCAACTCCATGCCGACGGCGTCGACGGCGGTGATGCCGAGCGCGTAACACACCGCCGAGTTGGCGGCCGAGCCGCGGCCTTGCGCGAGGATGCGCTGCTCGCGGCAGAAGCGGACGATGTCCCACACGATCAGGAAGTAACCGGCGAGGTCGAGCTTGCCGATGATCGTCAGCTCGTGTTCGAGTTGGCGGCGGACTTTCTCGGTGAGGTGTCCGTAGCGCTCGCCCGCGCCGGCGTAGGTGAGCTGGCGCAGGTGACCGTGCATCGTTTCACCCGGCGGCAGCGGAAAATCGGGAAAGCGATAGCCGAGATCGGCGAGCGTGAACTCGCACTGCTCGGCGATGCGCTGCGTGTTGTTGACGGTCTGCGGCAGATCGCGAAAGAGCGCGGCCATCGCCTGCGGTGACTTGAGATGACGCTCGGCATTCTTCAGCAAGCGACGGCCAGCGGCATCGAGCGTGGTCTTCTCGCGGATACAGGTAAGCACGTCGAGCAGCGGCCGTCCTGCGGGCGTGGCGTGGCGCACGTCGTTGGTGGCGACGAGCGGAAGCCGGCAGTGTTCGGCGAGCGCGATCAGGGTGCGATTGAGCCGTTCTTCGTCGGCATCGAGATGCCGCTGAAGTTCGAGGTAGAGGCGATCGGGGAAGAGACGCTTCAAGAGAAGGGGGTTAGGGGTTAAGGGGCTAGGGGTTAGGCGGCCCTCTTCTCCGACCCTAACCCCATAACCCCGTAGCCCCTTAACCCCTTGGAGCTGGGCTGCGGTGGGGCGGAAAAGACAGATGAGGCCGTCGGTGCGGCCATCGAGATCATCCCACGTTACGACCGCCTCGCCCTTCGGCGCGCGTAGCTTCGCCTGCGTGAGGAGCTGGCAGAAATTCTGGTAGCCGGTGCGATTGGCAACGAGCAGATACAGGCTGTTAGGAGCTAGGGTGCTAGCTGTTAGGTTGTTAGCTGTTAGGGGAGGAGGGGGAACCCTAGCCGCGTAACAGCCTAACAACGTAACAACCTGCATTGTGACTTCACACCCAATCAACGCGCGTACCCCGGCTTGCTGTGCGGCTTTGTGAAAGCGCGGCGCGCCGTAGACGCCATCGCGATCGCCGAGCGCTATGGCCGCGTAATCGAGTGACGCCGCGCGCTCGATCAGATCTTCCGGCAGCGACGCACCGGCGAGAAAGCTGAACGCGCTGCGGCAGCGCAACTCGACGTACGCGGAGAACCCTTCCTCAGTCATACTCCCCCGCCACGAACCACTGCTGCCGATCGTGGAACACGCGATACACGCCGCCGTCGCTGAGTTGGACGTCGTAGTAGTCGCGCCGGTACGCGCCGTCGTGCCACCACTCGCCAGTAATCCGCCACGGGCCGGCACACGAGACGACTCGGCCACTCACGCCATCGCCGCGCACGAACGCGAGCCGCCCGCGATCGCAGTGCACCTCCAGCGGCCGCGGTGGACGAATGGCGCGCAGCGCAAGGGGAAGAAGGTTGTTAGCTGTTAGGTTGTTGGTTGTTAGGCCGGATTCCGAGCTGGCCCCTTCTTCCCTAACAACGTAACAGCCAAACAACGTAGCAACCTTCACCCCGTACGCTTCCGGCCGATGCGTATCGATGACCGCCGGTGTGCCGACGTGATCGGCGCCGCACAACGCGGTGAGCCGAGCCAACGTCACCGCCAAACGCTCCGGTGCGGGGCCGTTGGGACGGAAGAGATCGAGTTGGATCGTGCGCAAGCGCTCGGGCACGACGCCGACGCGGATCGTTTCGACCGGCGCAGCGGGTGGTTGTGCTTCGAGGTGTAAACGCACGAGGGTGAGCAACGCCTTCACGTCGTTGCTCGCGGCGACGACGACGGTGCGATCGTCGCGCGCGCGATTGGTGAGACCGAGCGACAGCCGCAGATCGCCACACACCAGACCGCGTACCGCCAGGCGCGCCGTCAGTCGATCGAGTAGGCCGCGCAGGACGAACGTCAGCGGCTCGATGGTTTCGATGCCGTAGTCGAGTTCGACACTCTCTTCGAACTGCAACGGTGCGGAGCGCGGCACCAGCGGTTGCTCGTCTTCGCCGCGCGCGCGCCGGGCCAAGGCCAGTCCCTCTGGACCCAGCCGCGTACCGACCGCGCTGGCCGGCAATGCCGCCAAGTCGCCGATGCGCTGAATCCCCCAGCGTGTCAGCGTGGTGCGCAGCGCTGGGCTTGGCGCCAGCAAACTCACCGCGAGTGGCGCCAAGTAGGCCCACTCTTCGTTCGCTGGCACGACAGTGACACCGCCGCCGTTACGCGCGGCGAGGTAGGCGGCGATTTTCGAGCCGGCCACGCCAACCTGCGCAGATAGTCCGACGTGTTCCGCGCGCACCGCCAGCATGTGGGCGAGTTTGGCTTCGCTGTCGAACAACGCGGCGGAGCCAACGATGTCGAGATACACTTCGCCGTCGCTCGCTTCCTCGACCCGCGGTGAAAACGAGTACGCGACGTCGGCGAGCGCCGCTTGGGCGGCCCGCCGGCCGTCGCGTGAAGTCGCGCGCGTAATCAGTGCGGCGAAGATCGCGTGCGCTTGCCCCGCACTGAGTCCGGTGGTGATGCCGCGGCGCGCGGCGGCGGCGGACATCGCTACAATGGTGGCGCGCGGTCCGCTCCCGTCGGTGACGATCACCGGCTCGCCGCGCAGCTCCGGCTCGCTGCGCAGCATTGCCGCTAATGGAAAGTCGGGAACGAAAAGACAGGCGAGACGGGACATGGCGGCTCAGGCCAAAGCTGAAAGCAAAAAGCTGACAGTCGGAACAGCTTTCAACTGAACGCTTTCGGCGCTGCGTGTCGCGTTGAGTTTGGTGCGGGCCACCGTGAGGTGGAGCTGCATCCCATCGAAGAGTGGCCAGGCGCCACCGCTCCAATGGCTGCGGGCGGTCAGCGTCAGACTCAGCGCAGCGAAGCTGCCGGCCAGGCGGTGATCGGCGACGATGGCAAGTGCGGCGTCGCTGCGCCGCGCGGCCTGAGCCAGGCGAGGCCACACCGGGGCGCGCAGTGGCCGGTGATGGGATGCCGCGCCGATATCGACGGCGATGAAGCCGAAGCCGCCAGCTTCGAGCAACAGTTCCGTGCACCGCAAAGCCGCCGGGAGCGACGGCGGGCGCACCCACAACAGCCGCGTCAACTCGATACCCGACGCGTGCGCGGTCGCGGGGTGCAAGCAGTCTGGAAGATCAATGAGCGCCGTCACCTCACCGCGTTGAGTGGCCGCTGCCAAGCACGCCAGCAGCACGGACGTCTTGCCCGAGGTGACGGGCCCGGTGAGTTCGGTGAGGCGTCCGCGCGGCAAGCCGCCGTCGAGCGCCGCGTCGAGTCGCGGCAATCCGGTCGCGAGCCGCCGCACCGGCGGGTCGGCCACACCCACTCGCACCGTACCGGGGAGCGTGAGCGCAGCGAGCAGACGGCGAGCGTCACTGGGTGAGGTGGAGGCCAGCACGCGTGAATCTTCGCTTAATTTTCGCTTTCGATCAAGTGGACGCAAGCGGCGATGAAGATCAGGCAGGCCGCATAGCGAAATCCTCCGCGCACATTGTCGCCGTCGTTGTCTGCGTAACGCATCGACGGCGCGATCATCCCCGCTCGCATTTCGGGAAGAGCGTTCCGTCCATGGCACCTGCGTCGCGTACTGGCACATGAGTTGCGTCTTCGCCGCGCCACTCAAGGGAAGCGAGGTCCGCGTGATGTTGGTGTGGTGGCGAGTGGGACAGATTCTGGTGATGACGATCGCGCTCTCGCTGGTCGCGGTGCCTTCGGTTCGCTGTGCGACTTTCGTTGTCACCAGCGATCAGCAGCTTGCGGCGGCGGCCGATGTTGTAGTGCTCGGTCGCGTCGAACAACTGCGCAGTGAAACGACGGCCACGGGTGCGATCGCCACGTTCGTCACGCTCAGCGTTATCGAAGCACTGAAAGGCGAGGTGCCGGCATCCCTCGAGGTGCGCGTGCCGGGCGGTGCGGTCGACAACGTACGGCGGATCGTTGCCGGAGCACCGAGCTACACAGCGGGCGAGCGCGTGATGGTGTTTCTGCAGCGCCGGGCCGACGGGACGTTCGAGTCGGTGGCGCTGGCGCTCGGAACCTATCACGTCACTGGTGGCGACGCGGGCGATGAGCAGCTCATGCGCTCCCTCGGAGACGGGGCGATGGCCTTCGAGCCGTCGGCCGGTCGATTGCGTCGTGCCAGCACGCACACCACGCGATCGCTGCGCGGGTTGCGGCAGATCATCGAGCAGGCTGCGCGTGACACGTACCAGCCGGGCAGCATTGTTCCGGCTCCGACGCCAATTGGCCACATCCCCATGCACTACATCTCATTGGGCCCTCCCGCGGCGCGCTGGAGCGAGCCGGACAGCGGAACACCGATTCCGTTTCTGATTGATCCGGCCGGTGATCCCGATATCGGCGCAGCCGCATCCGTGGCTGCGGCGCGCGCCGCGTTGACGGCATGGAGTGGGCAGGAGTGCTCCGGTTTGCGACTCACCGATGGCGGCGACGCGGTGCCGGCGCCGTTCGGGGCGTGCGACGGTCATAGTCAGATCATTTTTGGTGATCCCTTCGGCGAAGTGCCGCCGCCGATCGGGTGCAGCGGCATCGTGTCGACCGGCGGCTTCTGCGCGGTGTCTGATCCGGTTTCGATGGTCGGCGGCACCAGCTTCGAAACCATCATCGAGGGAGACGTGGTGGTTAACGATGGCTTTGCGGCGTGCAATTTCTGGACGGCGGAGAATCTCGCCGAGATGCTCACGCACGAGTTGGGGCATGCCCTCGGCTTCGGCCATAGCTCGGAGAATCCCGCCGAGGCAGACGAACGGCTGCGCAATGCCACCATGTTCTTCGGCCGCCACTTCGATGGCCGCGGCGCCACCATCGAAGCCGACGACATCGACGGAGTGTGTGCGGTCTATCCGCACCGACAGGCGGCGCCCGATGGCGATGGCGACGGGGTGCCTGACGCGGACGACAACTGTCCGGCCGTGGCGAATCCGGATCAGCACGATCGCGACCAAGACGGCGCCGGCGATGCCTGTGATCCGCTCACGGTGCGCCGCGTGATGGTGCGCTATGCGACCGGGTCGGGCGATCATTTGCAGGTCTCGGGCACCGTCGTGCCGCCTGATGGCTTCGATCCCGCGCGCGATACCGTGCGCGTCGCGCTGATGTTGCCGGAAGGGGCCGTCTATCAGGCCTCGATCCCGCCGGGGTCGTGGGTGCGCAGCCGTGATGGTCAGCGCTGGCGGTTGCGGAGAGAGCCGCGCAACGAGGTGCGGCGCTTCCGCTTACATCGCCGTGGCGATCGCCTCGTCTTCGAAATGACCGCGTGGCCACACAACTTGAGTCGCGCGCGCTCGCAACCAGTGAGTGTGACGGTGACGCTGCGCAACGCGGCCACTAATAGCCCGACCCCGCTGCACAGCCGCAACGATGGGATGTTGGTGTTCCCGTAGCGCTAGCGCGGTGCCATCAGGTCGAAAAGGACTTTCCGCTCTTGGAACCGCCAGCCGCCCGCGGTCTTCACCAGTTGGTCTTCGTACCGTCCGGCGATGCTGAGGCCGAGCGTGTCGCCGCCGCGCACCACGACGACGTAGCTTTGTGCCGTGGCGCGTTCGCCGGTGACCGCGACGATGGAATTCATCATGCAGTGCTTCATCATCGGCGAGCCGTTGGTCAGTGGGATCGATTTGAGAAATTTCTGCAGCACCTCACGACCGACAAAACGCCCCATGCGACCAACGTCGAACGCGCCGTCAGCGGTCCACAGATCGAGCCAGCGGTCGAATTCCGCGTTGTCGAAATGGAAGCAGTACTGTGCTTGCAACTCGCGGATGGCGTCTTTTTCTTCCAAGACGGATGACATCGGGAAACCTCCTAGTGCGCGGCTGCGATCGATGAGCAGGGCTTGTAGCAAGGCATAGTGAGCGCCGCAACGGAACGAAAAGCGGTGGTGTGCCTAGAAGCTCCGTGGTAAAAATGGGCTGAGTGAAGGTAGCAACGTGAACCTGGGCCCGAAGATCCTCGTCGTTGAAGACGAACCCGACATCATGCGGATCATCACGCACGCGCTGACCGCGGCGGGGTATCGCGTGGTGCACGCGTATGGCGGCGAAGATGCGATCCGTAAGGTGAAGTCACAGCGCCCCGACCTGGTGCTGACCGACTTGGCAATGCCCAAAGTCAGCGGCGTCGAGGTCATTCAAGCGATCAAGAAGGATCCCGAGACCCAACACATCCCGATCCTGGCGGTCACCGCTCATGTGTGGGACGGCATCGCGCAGTCGGCGGGACAGGTCGGCGTCAATGGGTTCATTCCCAAGCCGTTCAACATGAAGCAGCTTCTGCTGGAAGTGCAGAAGTATCTGCCCTCCCCCAACTAACCCAGCGTGCAGCGGGTGCGCCGTGCGGCGCACCGTCGCGGTTCGTGGTAACCACCGGAGCTATGGCGAGTCCGGTGAGTGATGGCGGCGTTGCGCGCGTGGTCCTGCTGCCGGCGGTCGGTGGGCTGAGCGAGTTGGACTATCGTGTTCCACCATCGCTGGCGCGCGAGGAGTTGCTGGGGCGTCGTGTGCTGGTACCGCTCGGACGCCGCCGCGTGCTCGGCGTCGTCTGTGACGTGCCGGCGACTTCGGCGCGCGCGCAACTGAAGGATATCGACACGCTGCTCGATCCGGTGCCGGTGCTCGGCGCGGAACTGCTCGCGCTCTGTCGCTGGATGGCCGACTACTATCTCGCCTCGCTCGCCGACGTGGTGGCCACCGCATTGCCCGGCACGTTGCAGATCGAAACCGAACGCGCGATTGTGCTGAGCGGCGCCGCACTCGACGTGACGACGATGCGCATCGACGAGTGCGCGCTGGTGGCCGCGCTGCGCGCCGGTGCGCAGCCGCAGGCCGCGCTCCAGCGCGCGCTGGCGCTGTCAGCGCCGGCGGTGGCGCGCCTGATTGATCGGCTGCGGCGCAAGGGTGTGGTGGAGATTCGAGAGACGTTGCGCGAGCGCGCGCCGACCAAGCACTTGCGGTTCTACGAAGCGCGCACCCACGTGCGCGGGACGACGGACTTCGCCCGCCGCCCCGCGCTGGCTGCGGTGTATCACTACTTGCGCGATCATCCGCTCAAACGCGCAAGCGTGGCGGAATTGCGCGGCAGCTTTCCCAACGTGACAGCCAAACTGCGCGCGTTGCTCGCCGCCGGATTGATTCAGTGGCGCGACGAAGAAGTGTATCGCCCGGTGGCGGCCGCCACGCCGAGTGATCGCACGGTAGTCCCGACGCCGGATCAAACGGATGCGATTGCGGCGATCACCGCCGCCGGCGCGTTCGCACCGTTTCTGCTATGGGGCGTGACCGGCAGCGGCAAGACCGAGGTCTATCTGCGCGCGGTTGCCGCCGCGCTGGCCGCCGAGCGCACGGCGTTGGTGCTGGTGCCGGAAATCTCGCTGACGCACCAACTCGTCGATCGCTTGCACGCCCGCTTCGGCACTGGCGTCGCCGTGCTGCACAGTGCCCTGAGCGTCGGCGAGCGCTGGGACGAGTGGCGGCGCATCGCCCGCGGCGAGGCGCCGATTGTGGTCGGCGCGCGCTCGGCGGTGTTCGCGCCGTTGCCGCGCCTGGGTCTCATCGTCGTCGATGAAGAGCACGACTCGTCGTACAAACAGGAGGACGGCGTGCGTCATCATGGACGTGATGTCGCGGTGGTGCGGGCACGCTTGGCGCGGTGTCCCATCGTCTTGGGCTCGGCGACGCCGTCGATGGAGAGCTACCACAACGCGCGCAGCGGACGGTATCGCTTGCTCGAGTTGCGCGAGCGCGTCGAGTCGCGTCCATTGCCGGCGGTCGAACTCGTCGATCTGCGCCAGCATCGCCGCGGCGCGGCGCACGCGGGCTCATTGATCTTGTCGGCGCCATTTACCGCGGCGCTGCAAGCCAACTTCGCCGCCGGCGGCCAGAGTCTGGTGTTCCTCAATCGTCGGGGCTTCGCCAACGTGATGCAGTGCCAGGTGTGCGGCGATACGCTCACCTGCCCCAACTGCTGCGTGGCGCTCACGTATCACCGCGTGTGGCAGGCGCTGCGCTGCCATCACTGCGATCACACCGTGAAGCAACCGAGCCAGTGCGCCACCTGTGGTGAACGCGCGTTGACGTCGTGGGGGGCAGGCACCGAACAAGTCGAAGCCACACTGCGCGAGCTGCTACCGGGCGCGCGCGTCGCGCGCATGGATCGCGATACGATGGCGCGCAAAGGCGCGCAGCGCGCGTTGCTGGCGGCGTGGGAGGCGGGGCGGATCGACGTGTTGATCGGTACGCAGATGGTCACCAAGGGACACGACATTCCGGGCGTCACGCTGGTTGGGGTACTGCTCGCCGATCTCTCGCTCAACTTCCCCGACTTCCGCTCGGCGGAGCGAACGTTCCAACTGCTGACACAAGTCGCCGGCCGCGCCGGCCGTGGCGACCGCGCCGGGCGAGTCATTGTGCAGACGTTGGAACCGGATCACTTCAGTCTGCGCCACGCCGCTGGGCACGACTTCGCTGCGTTTGCCGCGGAGGAACTCAGCAACCGACGCGAACTCGGATACCCGCCGTTCGCGCGGCTGGCGCTGATGCGATTTGAAGGTGAGCAACTCGTGGCGGTCGAACGCCTCGCGCGCGCGGCGGCCGAGCACCTACGCGCCGCTCGCGAACGTGGACTCGCCGTGCTGGGCCCGGCGCCGGCGCCGATCGAGCGGCTGCGCGGCCGCCATCGCTGGCAGATCCTCTGCCGCTCCGGCAGTGGCACCGCTCTGCGGCGCCACATCGCCGCCGCTCGCGAGCAGGTGCGCGCCGCCGCTCGCGCAGCAAGCGTGCGGGTCCTGATCGACATCGATCCGCAGGGGATGTTGTGATCGTGGTTCGTGATCGTAGCTCGTGTTCGGCCAGATACGATCACGAGACACGAGCACGAACCACGACACCGTTGACCAACTCTGTTGAAGCGTTTACACACCAAGCAGCATGGCCGTACGGTCGATTCTCAAATTTCCCGCGCCGGTGTTGAAGGCGAAGGCGAAGCCGGTCGCCGCGATCGACGGGCAGGTCGACGAACTCATCACCGACATGGTCGAGTCGATGTACGCCGCGCCGGGCGTGGGTTTGGCGGCGCCGCAGCTCGGCGACGGCCGGCGCATCATCGTGATCGACATCAATCACGAAGAACCGGGCAAGGATCTCATCAAGCTGATCAATCCGGTGATCGCCGAAGCCGAGGGCGAGATCGTGTGGGAAGAAGGCTGCCTCAGCGTCGTCGACTACCGGGCCGAAGTGCGGCGCGCGGCGCACGTGCTGGTGAAGGGCTGGACCCTCGACGAGAAGGAAGTCGAGATCGAAGCCGAGGAATTACTGGCCGTCGCGCTGCAGCACGAGATCGATCACCTCGAAGGCAAGCTCTTCATCGATCGCATCAGCCGCCTCAAGCGCGATCTCTACAAGCGCAAGATCAA
The DNA here is from genome assembly GCA_016178705.1 of Deltaproteobacteria bacterium. Classification (NCBI taxonomy): domain Bacteria; kingdom Pseudomonadati; phylum Myxococcota; class Myxococcia; species Deltaproteobacteria bacterium. The sequence goes on from JACOST010000006.1 coordinate 56,674, forward strand.
CAAGATGATCCGCGACGGCATCCCGATCGAGTCGAAAGAGAAGCCGTCCGACGCCGCGATCTGAGCGCGTCAGTGAAAAGTGGAAAGTGAAAAGCGGAAAGCAAGACGGAGAGCGGGGCGTAGGGACTTTGAACTTTCAGCTTTGGACTTTGGACTTGTGACTTCCGATGGTTGACTGGTACTACCACCGCAAAGGCTGACTGACCTGCAGCCGAGCGCAAGAGTTTCTTGCGCACAAACAGATCGCCCCCAAGGTCGTCGTCGACGCCAAGAAGGAACGGCTCGGGCCGAAGGACGCGCTGGCGTTGGCGCGCGCCGCCTCTCAGGTCTACGTCGCGAAGGGCAAGAAGGTCGTTCACCTCGACTTGAAGCGCGACCGACCGAGCGACGATCAATTGCTCGCATTGCTACTCGGGCCGAGCGGCAACCTGCGCGCGCCCACGATGCGAGCCGGCAAGACCCTGCTCGTCGGATTTGAGGCGGAGGCGTTTGGCGAACTGCTCGGGTAGAGTTCGACGACAGTTCTCGCCGCTGCCGCTCCGGCCCACCTCTTGCGATCGGCTCTGTCCGTTGGGCAGCGGGTACTGTCTGAACAGGACGCTGAGCGCGGGAAATTAGGACATTTCCTCGAATCGGGCTCGATAGGTCTTTGCGATGGCGTCAATGAACTCTTCCCAGCGTAGTCCGCTGCCAACCGGCGGAAGGGATGCATCGACAACGCCCGTTTCGTGATCAAATACAAGCACCGCTATCGCTTCTAGCAAATGGGCTGCGTGCCCCTCTGTCAGCCGGCCACCGGCGCGGATGAACCGATCGATGGCCCGCGAAATGAGATGCGTGGTGGGCTTCCAAGCGGTGTCCTCCCCGGACGCCTCGCGCTCTTTCGTGGGCACTGTCATGATGCCGCCAAGCACAGCGAACGGGAATTTTAGATGCACGTTCACTGCGAAGCTTCTGATGTCGCCAAAACGATTCCAGATGGCTCGCCCCACCGCCAAGTGTACCGGCTTAATCTCGAATGCCAGCGTCAAGCCGTCTGTCCGTGTATTCTCCGAGAGGTCCACCTGCACTGCACGAAGACCGCCTCCTACGCTGTGCTCGCCGGGAACCGCATCCGGCAAAGCGATTCCCAGCTGCCGGAGATCGCGAAGGCCGACCATCGCCAGCGTCTTCGATAGCTTGATTTGCGCCGCCTTGCCCTGTCCCTTCGTGATGCCACTTGCGGCGCGGATGTATTCAGAGGCTGCTTGCGTGTAGTCGCTGAGCTGTGGGGATGGGAGAGACTCCAGGCCGTCCACTAAGGGCAGGCCCGTCATTGTTTGCTGGCGTTTCCGCTTCTTGCTCACACCACCCGTGCCGTGATGGCAGCGGCTGATCGCTTCGCCGCAGCTGCCTGCACTACGCGAGCCCGTCCATCCGCCGCGTACTGCGGATCAATCTCATTGCTGATCGAATTGCGACCAGCAGCGATCGCGGCGACCGCCGTAGAAAACGTACCAGCAAGAGGATCAAGGACGGTATCGCCAGCGAATGAAAACATGCAGATGAGTCGCTCTGCTAGCTCAGCGGGATAGGGGGCAGGATGCCCGTTGCGAGTTGATGCACCCTTGATGTCGACCCAGAACGACCGGAACCATGCCTGCATCTCCGTCTTGGTGATCATCGAGAGCGCCTTCTGGATCGGCGGCACCGATCGGTAGGTTCCGCCCTTCCGGAAGAACAGGATGTGTTCAATATCATTCTTGATGACCTGCCCTGGCTGGTACGGCTTCCCGTAAAAGCCGGCACCGTTTCCCTCGGCCTCGGTCACACCGTTCGCGATCTTGTACCAGAGAATCGGCGTTAGACAATCCAGACCGAGGCGCCGCACGCGGACTTGAATGTCGGAGTGCAGAGGCATCACGTGGTGACGGCCACCCTTCTTGCGCGACACGCACACGTCACCCACGACGCAGCAGATACGCCCACCCGGCACTAGCACGCGGACGCACTCGCCCCACACCCTGTCGAGCTCATCGAGGAACTGCTCGTAGTCCTCAATGAACCCCATCTGCCCATCGGTGCGGCGGTACTCTTTGAGAGTCCAGTATGGGGGCGATGTAACAACTAGATGCACGGATGAATCGGCAATCCAAGAAAGATCCCGAGCATCTCCGATATGGACCCGGTGCGTAGTGCAGTTAAAGGGGTGTGGCCACGGCTTCCTGCGGTAGCGCTCGTTGGCGCATAGTAGGGCGCGCAATCCTTCGGGCGTGTTGTCGGCGGTATCAATCCCGTGAATCGCCAACTGCACCACGCCTCCCATTGCTGACCTCCTAAGAGTCTTTTGCCTTGAATGCCTTCTGAGTGTCAACGTCGCGCTGTCACCGTCCGCTCCACGCGCCCGCCGCCAATAGCTCTAAGTTGCATGGGACAGGCAACAGTAACAATTCGCCTTATATTCGCTTTTGTCAATCCACCACATATGGGCCGCTCTCGGGCCAGCGCTGCACTAGATATCGAGTGGCGGCTCCATGCGATCTTCGGAAATGTGCACGCGCGTTGCTGACCGTAGAGCGATGCCTGAAGAGATGCCCACAAAGCGATGGAGCCGTCGCGGCTGTTAGGGTAAGCAGATCCTGGTCACCGATGGCGAGATAGTCGGCCGTGCCGGCGAACGCGAGCTGTAGGAACGGTACGCCGAATGAATCGTTGGTGTCGAGCACCACACGGGGCGCGCGACTCATTTCCGCGCTGGCGTCGACATCTTCCGAGCCGGCCGCCGGACCCACGCGACGGCTTTGGCGATGTCTTTCTCATTTGGATCGAGATCGGCGAGCTTCGCGCGCACGGCGTCGGCGCGCTGGATGCGCACGGGAGTGAGGATGATCCGACCCTCTCGGGCCTCGACCTCGAAATATTCGGTCGCCCCGACGGCGGCGGTGATGCGCTTGGGCAGAGTGAGTTGATTCTTCGCGGTAACCTTGACGAGCATGGCTACCTTCCTCTACGCGTCGGTGCCTACCGCATCGGCCACGCGCGCTTTGCCGTCGCGCTGAAGTAAGCGCTCCAAGCCACGACAGAGATCGATGGGCAGCGACGGTCCTTGGTAGATGAATCCGGTGTAGACCTGCAGCAGCGACGCCCCAGCGCGCAGTTTCTCGTACGCGTCCTCCGCGCTGAAGATGCCGCCGACGCCGATGATCGCCAGCCGCCCGCCGCTGAGCTGATGTACGCGACGGACAGTATGTGTCGCGAGATCGCGCAGCGGTGCGCCGCTCAGCCCGCCAGCCTCGGCGGTCGGCTGCGCCAGCAGATCGCGCCGGACGGTCGTGTTGGTGGCGACGATGCCGTCTCCGCGCAACGCTTCGATCGTGGCGACGGCCGCAGCCAGATCGTCGTCCGCCATATCGGGCGACAGTTTCACCAGCAATGGCCGCCGCTGCGGCAGGCGGGCGTTGTCGTCCTGCAGCGCGGTGAGCAGCTCGCTGAGGTGTTGTTGCCCCTGCAGATCGCGCAGCCCGGGCGTATTTGGCGAGCTGACGTTGATGACGATGTAGTCGGCGTGCGGCGCCAGCACGCGAAAGCACTCACGATAGTCGGCCACGGCCCGCTCGATCGGCGTGATGCGCGACTTGCCGATGTTAATCCCCAATGGGATGTGCCGCTGCGCGCGATCGAGGCGACTCAAGCGCGCAGCCGCATCCGCCGCGCCCGCGTTGTTGAAACCCAGACGATTGATCAGCGCACGTTCGCTGGCCAGTCGAAAGATCCGCGGCTGCGGATTGCCCGGCTGCGCCTGCGCCGTGATCGTACCGAGTTCCGCATACCCAAACCCTAGACCGGCCCACGCGCGCGGCAGGCGCGCGTCTTTGTCGAAACCGGCGGCCAGCCCGATCGGGTTCGGAAACGTCAGACCCCAGAGGTCTTGCCGCAGGGCTGCCGACGAGTAGGCGTGCCGGCGCGCCAGCACCGGTTGTGCGACGGCGAGCAAGCGGAACGCGAGATGGTGCGCGGTTTCAGCGTCGAGGTGAAACAGCAGTGGGCGGACGAGACGGTAGAGCGAGGCGATGCGCGAAGTGAATTCGGAGGTCATCCTGCGAAGTGCGCGCCGAAGTGAGCGCGATGATCGCTACTCATGAGCGTGGAGTCACGGCTCCGTGACCACTGGCTCACTCGGTGATGTCTTCTCGGCTGCGACCGCGGCGCGCGCAGCGACCACCGTCCGGGCCGCCTCTTCGCCGGCGATTTTGCCCCAGGCCAGCGCGCAGAGCAGACCCATGCCGGGCAGATAGCCCTCGCCGCCGGGGGCAGACAGGCCCACCGCGGCGCCACCACCGGCGTAGAGATTCGCGATCGGGTTTCCGTTGCGCCCAACGACGCGGGCGCTGGTGTCGATCTTGAGACCGCCCTGGGTCGCCAGCAGCGCGCCGGTCACGCGGGCGCCGTAGAACGGCGGGCTCATCGATTCGCCACTCACGCTGCGGCCGAAGCCATCGGGGCCGCGACCGACCATCGTGTTGTACTGTTCGATGGTGGCGGCGACAGTAGTTGCATCGAGTTGAAATTGCTTGGCGAGATCGTTCAGGTCGGCGGCACGTCGCAGCGTGCGCGGTACAATCTGGTGCTCGAAGCGCGGATCGTTCTGCTCGGCGAGCTTGAGCATGCGAGCGTCGAAGACGACGTAGGCGAGATGCCCGGGCTGCGCGCGCACGCGCAGCGCCACGCGGGCGAGATCGTCGGCCTCATTGGCAAAACGTTCACCGCGCTGGTTCAGGATCACCGCGCCCAGGCTGATCAATGCGCTGGGCAGCACGTAGTTCGATCCCACGGCGACGATCGGATGGGCGTGGACGGCGTCAAGATGCTCGGTGGCGGCACCTAATTCCGTGCCCCACTTCAGCGCATCGCCGAGTTCGGTGGCGGCGCCGGCGTAGGCCGCGCCCGCAATCGCCGGACAGTGCTTCGCGATGAGCTCGGCGTTGGCGCCGAAGCCATCGCACGCTAGGATCAGCGTCTGGCAGCGGACATTGGTGGCGCTCTTCTTCGGCAACTTGATCTGCGCCCCTTGCACCGCGCCGCTGCTATCGCTCCACAGTTGCAGCACGGGAGTGCCGAGGCGCACAGTGATGCTTGCCTGTTTACCGGCGCGCGCCAGGAGGTGATCGATCAACGATTGTCCCGTGCGGCTCTCCACCGCGTGCATGCGATGTTGGCGATGACCGGCGCGCAGGATGTAGCGCTCCAACTGCAATCCGACGCCGACGCGGCCCGCGAGCCACTCAACCAGCGGCCCCGAGGTTTCGCACATACGGTGCGTGAGCGCGGCGTCGCTGCGGCCGCCGTTGTGGGTCAGCACATCACGAGCGAAGTCTTCGGCGGTGTCGATCACACCAGCGTCGCGTTGGATGCTCGTGCCGGCGGCCGGGATGGCCCCATCGCTGAGCGCGGTGTTGCCGCCCGCAACCTTGGCGCGTTCCCACACGACGATCTTGAGACCGGGTTGGGCGGCGGCGAGCGCGGCGGTCAGGCCGCAGCCGCCGGCGCCGACAATGCCGATGTCCACATGATCGTGCCACCGCGTATCTGTCGAAACCGTTGGCATAGGCGGCGCACGATAGCAGATCGGAACCGGCGCGCGCTACTGCGGTCCAATGTCCTCTCTAATGTCCGGTGGTTTGTCTTGGTCACCCGTGTTCGAGCGACACCAACTCGTGTCGCGTTTCACAATCAGGTTTACAGATTGGCTGATGCAAAACTGAGAGGGCGAGGCTCATGCCGAGCCGCACGGTGCAAGTCGAACGGCTCGCCAGGAGGCTCGCCCTCCCTCCTCGGATCTCCGCAAAGGCTTTTCTGAGACACTACACTAGCGTTCGCGCTGGTGGCGGGTGTAAGCACTCAACCCGCCGGCGCGCAACACTTCGACCGACTCTTCGGTCAGGTTGCGGATGATGTAGCGGTCGCCGGAGCTGAGGTTGGCAATCTTGCGGCTTTCGATGTCGACGCGCAGGCGGTCGCCGGGCTTGATCGCGCCGGTCTCTTCGATCGCCAGCGCCGGCAATCCGATGTTGGTCGCAGCTTGCAAAAAAGTGCGGCCGAACGAGCGGGCGATGACCGCGGCGATGCCGGCTGTGTAGACGGCTTGCGCCGTGATCGTGCGAGCGGTGCCGGTTGCAAACTCAAGTCCGGCGACAATGAAATCCCCCGCCTCGATCGCGCGCGCGAACGTGGGATCGACGCCGGCCATCACGAAGGCACCGGCCTCGCTCGGCGACCGATCGTGGTGAGCGGGTGGAAGGATCACGTCGGCCGCGATGTGATCGCCGAAGACCCACGCGTGTCCGCGCAGCGCCGGCAGTTCGTCCAGGTGATCGTTGACGAGGTCGTCGGATGCATCAGTCACGCGGCGTGTATATCGCGCTATCGAGCGCGGCGCACGAGTCGTTGCGACTCCACCGACGTAGCAATAAATTCGTGGACGGCCGACGGCGGACGCGCTACCCTTTCGCTTGTGCTGGTCCGAGCATCACAGGCTCTAGGCTCTGCGCGGTTCATAGGGAGCCGCGGTGGGCGGACCAGGCCGGGGGCCGGCAATCGGCGGTTGATTCCCGGCGGCGAGGCTTGGGCTCGCTCGCGTGATGGGCACGCCGAGAAAGGAGGTGATCCAGCAATGTATTCCCCTACGGTGAGCTGTGAGGTGGTGGCCCCTTAGGCCAACCCACAAGGTGAGGGGCAACGCCTGCGGAGGCGACGAACGCACGACCGCTAGCTTCACGGCGGGTGGTCAACGTGCGTTGCAGTCGGCCGCGGCTCGTGTTCAGTGCGACCCACGGGTCACACACACTGAGTGGATCACGCCTGGGAACCCAGGCACCACGACACCCCGGTAGCTCCCGCGTAAACTCACCCGCGGGGCGGCACACGCCGCAGCAGCTACCGGGGTTTTTTGTAGTGAATCGTGAAGCGTGAGTCGTGTTTGTGACTCGTGCTCGTGCGAGCAGGTAATGCCGGGCGCGTACGTCCTTACCGCTCGATGCGCTCGACGTAGATGTACTGAATCCTGCCGCTGTCGCTGACGAAGGCGCTGAGGGCGAGGCTGAAGACGCTCAGCAGCAACGCACCGAACACGGCCGACCAGAAGCCGTGGACCTCGAACCCCTTGACGACCTCGGAAGTCAACCACAGCATGAAGCCGTTGATCACGAAGGTGAACAGCCCGAGCGTCAGCAAGTTGATCGGCAATGTAAAGATCAGGACCAGCGGGCGCAGAAAGGCGTTGAAGATGCCGAGGACGACGGCGGCGACGAACACCGCCCCCATGCGGTGAAACTGGATGCCGCTGACGACCAGGCTCGTCAGCCAGAGAGCGAACGCCGTCACCAACCAGCGAATCACCAACCCGCGCATGACTCGCTCTTTGCACGGACGGCGGCGCGGCTCAAGGCCTCGGCTGCTCGCTTCGTGTGCGGCCAACTCACTGGCCCGCGATTGTCGCCGGGCAGGCGAGCCGGTATCGTGCAGCGATGTTCCGCCGCGTGGTGCTGCTGCTGACCCTGAGTGCCCTATCGGCCTGTGTATGGCGCAGCTACGAGTCGATCGTTGAAGTGCACCTCACCGTGCTGCTGCAGATGACCGACAAACTGTGCGGCATCGGTGAGGATGCGCATGTGCCAGCGGCGGCCGATATGGCGGAGTTCACCTACCCGGCGCAGCGTGGCCGGCAGTTCTTGCGTCAGTTTCAACGCTACGCCGAGCGCTCATCGTACAAGGACTTCGGCGAGTTTCTCGATCACTACGAAGCGATGCTCAAGCGCGTCGACGCGGCGCGAGTGAACCCGGAGTCGTGGCACGCCGAGCGGCCGCTGCAGCTCCGCGATCGTGCGCTGCTGTCGCACTTGGCCGCGACCATCCGGCGCGATCTCAAAGGATGACGGCGGCGACGGGGATGGCGAGGGCCTTTCCGCGGCACGCGGGTGATGTGCTGACCACGCTGCGCTTGGCCGGCACGCCGCTGTTCGTCGCCTTGGTGTGGCGCGCGCCGCATCACATCGGCGCGGGTTGGCTAGCAGCCGGGCTGTTCTACGCGATCACGGCGAGCGATTTCTTCGATGGCCGGTTGGCGCGCCGCGCGGGCGAGACCAGTGCGATCGGACGCGTGCTCGATCACGGCGCGGATATCGTGTTCATCCTTAGCGCGCTCACCACCTACGTCGCGCTTGGCGTCGTGCCGTGGTGGGTGCCGGCGGCGATCGCGGCGTCATTCGCGACCTACGTCTACGATTCGGCGCGCGGCACCGTCGCGGCCGCACCGCAGTTGCGTCCCAGCCGCATCGGCCACCTCGGCGGCTGGCTGAACTACGTGCTCGTCGGCGTGGTGGTGTGCAATGAGAGCACCGGCTTGCGTGTGTTACCCGCGCCGCTGCTGACGCTGCTCTACGCCCTGGTTCCGCTGTACTCGGGCGCTGCGATTGCGGAGCGGGTGCGGATGCGGCTGGTGCGTTAAAAACAGTTGCCGGTGTCGCGGCACGCGGTGTAGGGTGCCGCAAATGAACCGCCGGCCCCGTTCATGGTTGGCTGTGTTGAGAACCCGGAGGCGACGATGAAACGGAACATGCTGACTGCCTTGAGCCTCGTGACCCTGCTGAGTTCAGGACTGGCGCCAGCGTGGGCGGCGTTCGGGCCGATCACTCAGATCAGCCTCGGGCTCGCCGGTGCGCAACCGAACTCAGATAGCTCGAGCCCCGTCGTTAACGCCGACGGATCAGCCATCGCCTTCATCTCGAGCGCCGACAACCTCGTTGACAACGACACCAACAGTGCCGCGGACGTGTTCATCGTCGATCGCCATGAGGGCACGACCACGCGCATCGTCGGACCCGATGGCGAGTTCTCGGCCGATAGTGAAGCGCCCGCCATCAGTGACGACGGTCGTTTGGTCGCCTTCGTCAATGACGGCCAGCTCAAGGTGTTCAACCGGGACTTCGGCGTGGTGCAAGACATCGTCGACCTCGTCAACGAGCCGTATGCCTTCAGTGGCAACGGTCGCTTCTTGGCGATCGCCGCCGAAGACGAGCAGGAGCTGGCGGCCGACGATCAGAACGGAGTCACGGACGTGTACATCTACGACCGCCTCACCCAGCACTTCGATCGGGTGAGTCGGCCCGTCGCTGGCGGGGAGGCCGATGCGCGCAGCGTGTCGCCGGCGATCACCCCCGATGGCCGCTACGTGGCCTTCGTGTCGAGCGCAACCAATCTCGTCGCGCAGGACGACGGGCGCGACACCGTGTTCGTGTTCGATCGCATCGACCGCAAGATGGAAGCGATCAGCGGATTCGGTGCGAGCGAAGGGAGCCTTCTCGACGCGACCATCCCCCCGGCTATCAGTAGTGATGGCCGCTTCGTGAGCTATCTCGGCCAAGACAATACCGGCACCGCCGGTGTCTACGTGCGCGACCGCACGCAACAGACCACCATGAAGCTCGGGATTTCCGGCCCGTCGACCCCCCCGGACATTTCCACCAACAGCGGCGTGACGATGAGCGGCGACGCGCGCCGAGTGGTGTTCGGCCTGCTCGGTGTTTTTTTCGAGGACGTGTATCTATTCGATCTCAATAGCGCGACGACGATCGTCGTCAGCGCCGCCGTCGGCGGTGGGGCGGCGGACGGCGACAGCGTCGGTGCGCGCATCAGCAGCAACGGCCGCGCCGTGGTGTTCGCGTCTGACGCGCAGAACGTGGTGTCGTCCGGTCCCGATGGGTTCACGATGAACGTGTTCCTCGCCACGCCAACGGCCCCGGTGTGTCAGCCAGGCGACGTCAACGGTGACGGCGTCGTCGATGCGGCGGACATTCCGGCGCTGATTCAACTGATCTTCGGCAGCGGAGCGTGAAGCGAAAGCAAGCTCGCCCATCTGCCGTTCACCTATCTTGACGCCGCCCTCACCGTTCGAGTACAAGCAACGCGCGATCAGGTTCCCCGAGCGCGCTCGGGGCGAAGAGGGAAGGGGGTGTGAAGCCCCCGCTGCCCCGCAACTGTAAGGGGGGACAACGGCTGCGAATGGCCACTGTCTGGGAAGCCAGACGGGAAGGCGCGGCCCGCGGATGATCCCCAAGTCAGGAGACCTGCCTGATCGGACAGGCCGATGTCACCGGCGCTTCGCGCGCGGGTGATGCTCCCGAGGGGGGACGGCGGCTGTGACCGATCACTCGTGATCCCGTCAACGCCTCGATCCCGTGAGGGAGCCGAGGCGTTTCTTTATGCGGCGACGGGACGTGCGAGACGTGATTGATCCTCTGCTTCATGTGAGACCGCCTACAGGTTGGCCGACGGCCGTGTCTTTCGTCCTGGCGCTGGCGCTGCACACCGCGTTGCTGGCATTGAGTCGCACGCACCAACTAGCGGGCGACGCTCCGCTCCAATTGATTCGCGTGACGCTGCAATCCGGCGGCGCCTCAGCATCGCTGGCGAACACGGCGAGCGCGCCGGCAACGCATGTGGTGGCAAATGCACAGCCGGTACGCGAGCAGCGCGTGCAGCTTGCGCGCCACACCTATCGATCGCCAGCCGCGATCGTGGATGGCGCCGGGTCGCAGTTGGCGAACGCGGAAGTCGGCAGCGAGTTGGCTGGGTCGGGCGCGTTGGTTAGCGGAACGGGCGCGGGCATCGGAATGGGAACCGGCGACGGCGCAGACCAGCGCGCCGCGTGTATCTCTTGCCCCGCGCCGCGCTATCCGCTGGTCGCGCGCGCGCGGGGTTGGGCGGGCACCGTCCACGTCGGCTTGTCGGTGCTCGCCGATGGCAGCGTCGAGGACGCCAGCGTGCGGCGCTCCTCGGGCTACGGTGTGCTCGACGAAGCCGCGATGACGGTGGCGCGCCGCAGCCGCTTCACACCGCCAGAGACGCGTGGCCTGCCGGCGCCGCTGCACGGCCGCATCGAGTACCGATTCGAACTTTCAGTGGCAGAATGAAGGAGGGAAGGATGATGATGAGGAGGATGGTCGGCGTTGTCGCCGCACTGATGCTGATGCAGCGAGTCGCGTGGGCGGCGGAAGAGGAGCAGGCTGAGAAGTCGCTCGGTACGGTGGTAGTCACGGCGACCCGGACCGAGCAACCGATCGAGGCGGCCACCAATTCCGTCTCGGTCATCTCGGCGCAAGACATCGCCAATCGACAGACGCAAACCGTGAGCGACGCGCTGCGCGACACGCCGGGGGTTGACGTCGTGCAGCCGGGGTCGACGGGAACTGCCGCGGGCGTCTTCATTCGCGGCGCCGACACTGATCAGACGCTGATCTTGGTCGATGGCGTCGAGGTCAACAGTGCGACGCTGGGCGGATTCAACTTCGGCAACATCATGACCGATGACGTCGGGCGCATCGAAGTGCTGCGCGGCAGCGGCGGCACGTTGTACGGTTCCGAAGCCATGGCCGGAGTCATCAACATCCTCAGCGCGAAGGGCGCCGGGGCACCGCACTTCTCGCTCGCCAGCGGCGGCGGCAACATCGGAACCTCGTCGTCACTCGGTGCCTTCGGCGGCGAGCGGGGCATCGTCGCCTTCACCGGGTCGCTCGGTTACTTCACCACCGCCGGGTTTCGCGCGACCAACAATGACTTCTCGAACTTGACCAGTGCGCTGCGCGTTGACGTCACCCCGATCGAACACGGCACGTTGCGCGGTTTCTGGCGCTCGGCGAATTCGAGTCTCGGTCTGGCCGACAACAACATCGGCAACGGCTATGGCGACTTCATCGATCCCAACGCGCGCCAGAGCGATACCTTCTACCTTGGCAAGGGCGAGTGGGAACACACGCCGACGGAGAATCTGACGTACCGGATCTCGGGTGCGTACAACTACACACTCAACGTGCTCTCCGATAGCGTCGATACCGAGGTCATCCCTCCGCCGTTTCCGCCCTTCTTTCTCTCCTATTTCCGCGTGCCGAATACGAACACGGTGGCGGATGCACAGACCGACTACACCGAAGGCACCCTGGGCGTGACCACAGTGGGATTCGAATTCAAAGAACAGACCGGCGCGCTGAAATCGGTGTCCGGCAGTGGGGACGTTGTCCGGTTCGACGCCAGCCGCAATAACTACGCCGGCTACGTGCAGCAGCAACTGCGCTTCCTCGATGACCGCCTGAGCATCGTTGGCGGCTTCCGTACCGACGGCAATCAGGACTTCGGAAGCGAGACCAGCGCGGCGTGGTCCGTCGGCTACCTGGAAGATTGGGGACAGCACGACCGCTGGAGCACGCACGTGAAGAGCAGCTACGCGGAAGGATTTCGTGCGCCGACGTTCAACGAGCTGTTCTTTCCGAAGTCGGGCAACCAGAACCTCGCCGCCGAAACCTCGAGCGAGTACGACGTTGGCGCGGCGCAACACCTCGGCTTCGAGTGGCTGACTGCCGAGGCGACCTACTTCACGCGGCGTACTTCGAACTTGATCCAGTTCACGTCAGTCGCGCAATGTCCGGGTGCGGTGGTTGAGCCGGGGGCGACGTTCACGCCGTGCAACCTCGGGCGTGCCGACGTGCAAGGCGTCGAGACGGTGGTGGGAGCGGGTCCGATCCACGGCGTGTCGCTGCGGGGCACGTACACCTATCTTGATTGGAACCTCCTCGGTGGCAAGCAACTGCTGCGGCGGCCACACAATCGGATGTCCGCCACGCTCAACTATGATCGCGGGCAGGTGTTGCGGCCCGCCGACCGTTTCAACGCCAATCTCAACGTACTCTTTGTCGGCGAGCGCACCGACATCGATCCGCAGACCTTCACCAACACCGCCAATCAGACCTACACCCGCGTCGATCTGGCGATGCGCTACGACATGCCGCTGCCCGGACGCGAGACCAGCACGGTCGGCGTCTTCGCGCGCGTGCAGAATCTGTTTGATCGCAACTACGACGAAGCGCTCGGCTTCAAGTCGCCGCCGATCAACGTGTTGGCCGGCGGGCGCGTATCGTTTTGAAGGCGTGAGTCGTGACGCGTGAATCGTGAGTCGTGAATCGTGAGTGGTCGGAACACACTGCGGTGGTTTGCGCTGCGGACTTGGCTGCCGACTGCCCACTGCCGACTGCCCGCTGCCATCTTCCTGCTGCCGACTGCCCTCTGCCTACTGCCTACTGCCGCCGCGGCGGAACCACAGCGCATCATTTCACTGGCGCCGTCGGTGACCGAGACGATCTTTGCGCTCGGTTTGGGCGAGCGACTCGTCGGCGTGTCGGTCTACTGCGACTATCCGCCGGAAGCCGAACGCATCGAACGGGTCGGCACGTTTCTCACGCCGAATGTCGAAGCGATTGTCGCCCAGCGGCCGGATCTGATCATCGCGGTGCCGAGTCCGGGCAATCAGAGCGGAGTCGAGTCGCTCCGTCGACTCGGAATGAAGGTCGTGTTGGTGAATCCGAACACGGTGGTGGAGATCGAGGAATCGATCGTGACGATCGCGCGCGAGCTGAGTCACGAAACCGATGGGCGCGCCCTGGTGCGGCGCATCGAAGAAGGAATGGCGGCGGTGCGTGCGCGTCTGGCCGACGCGCCTGCGCGCAAAGTGCTGATGGTGGTGGGGCACACGCCGTTGATCGCGGTCGGCAGTGGTACGTTTCAAGACGAGTTGATCGCGATGGCGCATGGCATCAACGTGGCGGCGCAAGCTGGCGGCGCTTGGCCGCATCTGAGTCTCGAATTCGCGATCGCGGCGGCGCCCGAGGTCATCATCGACACCACGATGGGTAACGAAGAGCAGCCTGGGGCGGACGCCGCGCTCGAATTTTGGCGCGCCTTTCCGACCATCCCCGCGGTGAAGGCGGATCGCGTCTCCGGATACAAGGCCTATCAACTGCTGCGGCCAGGCCCGCGGCTCGCGGATGCGTTCGCAGCGATCGCGCGGTGCGTGCACCCGGAGCGGTTCAAATGACAACGCATATATCCCTCGATACACAGCCCTCGATACGCTGCCTGCGGCAGCTACTCGGGCTGCTACTCGGGAAAGCGGAGAGAGAACCCGCCTCCCCGAGGAGGACGCGGAGTGGCCGCATCGAGGGGTGCCAGCCCAAAGTCCAATGTCCAAGGTCGAAAGTCTGAATGTTGGCTCCTTGACCTTGGACGTTGGACCTTAGACTTTGGACTCATGCATCTTACCTTCCGCCGTTTTGTAGTCGTCAACGCGCTGCTGATCGTCGTCCTGTTCGCGTCCATCGTGTTGGCGTCGACGATCGGCAGCGTCCACGTCGATCTCGCGCGCGCGTTGACGGCGGGCATTGCCGACAACACGGATCGGGTGATCCTGTTCGAGACGCGGTTGCCGCGCGTGCTGTTGGCCGCCATCGTTGGCGGTGCGTTGGCGAGTGCGGGCGTCGCATTGCAGGGCTTGCTGCGCAATCCGCTCGCCGAGCCGCACTTGATCGGGGTTTCGGGCGGCGCCGCGCTGGGTGCAGTGATCACAGTGATCATTGTCGGTCGCAGTGCGTTCAGCGAGACGGCGCTGCTGCCGATCGGTGCGTCAGCGGGAGCGCTGGTGTCGATGGCGGTGATCTATCGGCTGGCGTTGGTGCACGGCCGGCTGCAGCCGTACGTGCTGCTGCTGGCGGGCGTGGTCTACAACGCGTTCGCCGGCGCGCTCATCATGTGCGTGAACGCGGTCGCCGACTTCTATCAGGCGCAGGGCATCCTCTATTGGCTGATGGGCAACTTAGCGGCGCAGAGCTATCGGCTGGTCGGCGCGATCGGACTCTATACTGCCGTCGGCTTCGTCTGGCTGCTGCTGCACGCGCGGCAACTCAACGTACTGACCCTGGGTGAGGAGTCGGCCCTGCAACTCGGCGTCGCCGTCGACCGCACGCGGCGCGCGATGTTTCTCGGCGCGTCGTTTCTGGTTGGTGCGGTGGTCTCGGTCAGCGGCATGATCGGCTTCGTCGGCTTGATCGTGCCGCACGTGATGCGGCTGATCCTCGGCGCCGATCATCGGTTGCTGTTGCCGGCATCGTTGCTGGCGGGTGCCACGTTCTTGGTGTGGGCCGACACGATCGCGCGCAGCGCGCTCGGCGTCGTCGAGATTCCCGTCGGCGTGGTCACCGCACTGTGCGGCGGGCCGTTTTTCGTCTACTTGCTCAAGCGCGAAGGGAGGAAAGTGTTTGGCTGAGCCGATCGAAGCCAGCGGCCTGCGCTTCAGCTACGGCCGCGAGCCGGTGATTGACGACGTGTCCCTGACCCTCGTCGCGGGCGAGATGCTGGGCGTCATCGGACCCAACGGCTCGGGGAAGTCGACGCTGCTGCGGCTGCTCAGCGGCGTGTTGCATCCCGACCGCGGCGAAATCCGGATTCATGGGCGCGCCCTCAGCGAGTATTCGCGACGGGAGCTGGGTCGGACCATCGCCGTGGTGCCACAAGACACCGCCATCGAGTTCCCGTTCTCGGTCACCGAGGTCGTGCTGATGGGGCGCTCGCCGCATCTGAGCGGCTTCGCCTTCGAGAGCGCGCACGACGTAGCGGTGGCGCGCGAAGCCATGCGGCGCACCGACGTACTGCCCTTGGCGGACCGGTCGATTCACGAGCTGAGCGGCGGCGAACGCCAACGCGTCGTGCTTGCGCGCGCGTTGGCGCAGGATGCGAGCGTCCTGCTGCTCGACGAGCCGGGAGCCTTTCTCGACATTCGACACGAAGTCGAGATCTACGATTTGCTCCGCGATCTGCAGCACGAAGGGCGGAGCGTGATCTCCGTCCTGCACGATCTCAACCTGGCGGCGCTGTACTGCGATCGGGTTGCGTTGCTCAAAGCCGGGCGCCTGGTGCAGCTCGGCCCGCCGGCGGAAGTGATCACGTACAAGAATCTGACCGACGTGTACGAGACCGAAGTCTACGTCGACGTGAACGCCATCACCGGCGCGGTGAACGTGCTGCCGTTGAGCCGCAAGTATCGCGACAAACTCCGCTCGTGAGTTCGCCGTTCGCTCGCTTGACTCGCGGATTACGCGCGGTCTATCTGCAACGCCTGTGCGTGTCCGAATCACAACCCACGACTCGGCAATCAGCAATCGCGTCCCGAAGGAGCGATGAGCGCTGAGGAGAGCACGAGCCTGCAGCGTCTCCTGCGCCCGCGGCTGGCGACTGCGTTGCTCGAATCGTTTGCCGCGCTGGCGCCCGATCTCGGTTTGGCGGTGCTGCGATCCGACCGGCGACCGCTCGCCAGTGCCGGGAGCTGGCCGGACGGATCGTTGAGCGAGGTGTCGGCCGGCGACGACTCGGCGAACCACCGATCCTATCCGTTGCTTGCTGGCGCGCGGGCGGTGGGGACGTTGATCGCGCGCGGCCCCGTGTCCGGCATCGCGAGCGTTACCGAGCGTGTTCTGCACGACACGTTGTCCGCCTTGCTCGCGCAGGCGATCGAGAAGCGCGACATCACCGCGGAAGCGCTGCAGGGGTACCGCGAGGTCAACCTGTTGTATCGCGTCGGCGAGACGATCGGGCGCTCCCTCGACCCCAACGTCATTCCGGAACTGATGCTGCAAGAAAGCAAGCTCATCACCGCTGATGCCGGGTTCGTGCTGCTGGGCGATGTGGCGGCGAGCTACGGTGAAGCCGATGACGTGTCAGCGCTGAACGAGGCCGTGCAGGTGGTGATCGATTCGCTCTGGCAGAGCGAGCGCCCGGCGATTCTGACCGACATCCCCGGCGCCGGTTCGCGATGGAGCGCGATCCTGTGGGCGCCGCTGCGCGGCAGCGATCGGGTCCTCGGTGGCATTGCGCTCGGCCGCCGTGCCGGGCAGCCGGTGTTCGCGGCAAACGAGGAGAAGCTGCTCATGGCGCTGGCGGCGCCGTCGGCGCTGGCGTTGCAGAACGCCCACTTGTTCGCCGACCTCGAACAGACGCTCAACAGCACGCTCGAAATCAAGACGTTGATGGACAACGTCCTGGCGTCGATCGCCTCGGGTGTGCTCACCACCGACCTGCACCGGCAGATCACGCTGTGCAACGAGGCTGCGGCGCGCATCTTGGGTCTGACTCGTAACGCGATTGTCGGTCGGCCGCTGGCGCGGGCGTTGCCGGCGCCGTTCTCGCGATTGAGCGCCATCATCGCCGGCACGGCCGAACGCGGCACCGCGACTCCGGCAGGCAACCTCTCGGTCACAATGCCCGGGCGCGGCCCGCTGCACTTGTTCGTCTCGTGCACTCCCCTTCGTGATGCACAAGGCGAGCGCAGCGGGGCGGCCGTGGTCATCAACGACTTCTCCGAGCAACGCGAGGTCGAAGCCGACCGCGATCGCATCCACCAGACCTTCGGACGTGTGGTGGCGCCGCGCGTGCGTGATCGCTTGCTCTCCGATGCGAGTCACCTTCGACTCGACGGCGATCGCCACACCATCACGGTGCTGTTCGCCGACTTGCACAACTTCACACCGTTCAGCGAGCGCACCGAGCCGGAGAAGCTGTTCAAGGTGTTGAACTCGTATCTGTCGCTGGCGGCGCAGGCGGTGCTGAACGAAGAGGGCACGCTCGATAAATTCCTCGGCGATGCGGTGATGGCGTTCTGGAACGCGCCCGACGCGCAGCCGGACCACGCGTTGCGGGCGACGCGCGCGGCCATCGCCATGCAGCGCGCGGTCGAGGCGCATCGCGGCGCCGTGGAAGAGCAGTACCACCTGCACTTCAGCATCGGCATCACCACGGGCGCCGCGATTGTCGGCAACGTCGGCACCAGCGAGCTGTTCAACTACACCGCGATCGGCGACACTGTGAACCTGGCGCAGCGCTTGGAGAGCCTCGCCGAGCCCGGGCAAATCTTCCTGTCGGAAGCGACACATCGTGAGGTGTCGGCGCACGTCACCGCGACGGAGCGTCCGCCGGTGCAGGTCAAGGGCCGCCAGCAACCGGTGGTGGTGTACGAGCTGAAGAGTCTCGCCCCTTAGGATTTGATCGTGTCCGACAACTCCCGCACCGATTCCGTCGCCCCGAAGGGGCGCAATCCATCAGCCCAGGGCAACGCCCTGGGCATGTGCTCATCCTGAAACGTGAGCCGCCGGTGATGTTGTTCCTGCTGCTGGATATAGCGAACTACGGCCGATGCCTGCGACTCGCCAACGGAGAACGCGCCGTAGCCCGCCTGCCAGGCAAAGGCGCGAACGCCGCGCCTCTTGATCCACTTCGAGGAGCTGGTCTTGATCTGCTCGACGACGTTAGCGAGCGTGACGGTCCGCCCCAACGAGCACAGCACATGAACATGATCGGCCGTGCCGCCGACCTGCAGCGCGGGGCAGCCGAGGTTGACCAGGATGCCACCGAGGTAGGCGTGCAGCTCGAGCCGGATTGCGGTTGGGATTGTGGGTTCCCGCTTTTTGGTGCTGAAGATGAGGTGCACCAGAATCTTGGCCAGGGATTGTGCCATGGTGCATTGGGTTACGCCCTTTCAGGGCTCGGTGTCTATGATGGGCACCTAGACCCAGGGCGATGCCCTGGGCTGATGGATGGCCGCCCCTCCGGGGCTGCGCAACGACCACCGCTTTCGATCGTCGGTGGAGAACTCGGGTCGCGCTGCGTCCCCGCTGGCATTCGCGAGAAATTTCCGAGGAGGGATCATGGCAACCAAAATTCTGATCGTCGATGATGAAGCGCACATTCGTTCCCTCATCCAGCAAACGTTGGAGGAGCTGGAAGACGAAGGTGTCGAGCTGCTGACTGCCGGGGACGGGCAGACGGCGCTCGAACTGATCAAAGCCGAGCAGCCGCGGCTGGTGTTCCTCGACGTGATGATGCCGAAGATGAACGGCTTCGACGTCTGCCGCGCCGTCAAGAAGGATCTCGGGCTCGGCGGAGTACACATCGTCTTACTCACCGCGAAGGGCCAGGAGATCGATCGCCAGAAGGGCGACGAGGTCGGCGCCGACGTCTACATGACCAAGCCGTTCGATCCGGACGCGCTGCTGGCGCATGCGCGGCAGGTGCTGGGGCTGTAGGACGGTGCTGAGCGCCGATTTGGATCGGCGCGACGCATCGTTTAACCGCAGGAGCATCGCATGAATCCCTACGCGCTGCCGTCGATCATCACCGTCATCCCATACGTCATCCTTGCCCTGACGGTTCTGTTGCTCAATCCGCGCGACCGCACGACCCGCTGGCTGGGGTACATGCTGCTGGGGTTTGCCGCCAGTGGAGCAGCGATTGCCTATTTCCATCTGGCGACGACGCGAGAGCAGGCGGTCTTTCGGAACCGCGTGCCGTACTTGGTTGTCCTGCCGAGTGTCTTTGTGTTCGTCGAATACGCCTGTGTGTGGTTCGGGGGAGCTGAACGGTTGCGGGAGCTTCTGCTCGGCATCCCGGTGGCGACGCACCGCTGGATTGCAGCCGCGGTCTTGGCCGTCGCCTGGTTGGTGACGCTGTCCAACGACTGGATCGTTGCCCCTCCGATCTACAATGAGACCACGGGTTGGGAACATACATACGGCCCCGGCTACCCGGTCTTCCTACTGGGCAACGGCTACGTCCTCACTTTCGTCGCGTACGTGCTGTGGCGGGGCATCAACGCCGCGCACGAACCAGTGGAGCGCCGGTACAGACGCCTCGGCTTCGTGGCGTTGGTGGGTGGGTTGCCGGTCGGCGCGGGGTTGCTCGGATTTGTCTTCCCGTGGGTTCCGGGCTGGCCGACCCACGCGTTTTCGATGCTGCCCACGCTCTTCGGCTTGTTCCTGCTGACATACGCCCAGATGCGGTACCAGCTCGAAACCATCGGCGAGTTCAGTCGCAAGCTCGAAGAGAAGGTGGCCGTGCGGACCGCTGAGTTGGCGCAGGCGAACCTCAATCTTCAGCAGGCAAAGGAAGCGGCCGACGAAGCCAACCGAGCCAAGAGCGCGTTCCTCAACACCGTCAGCCATGAGCTGCGCACGCCGCTGACCTCGGTGGTCGGCTTTGCGAAGCTGATCAAGAAGCGGCTCACCGACGTGATGCTGCCGGCGCTGGCCGGCGCGGATGCGAAGGTGGAGCGGGCCTCGCGCCAGGTGAGCGACAATGTCGATATCATCGTGGCCGAGGGCGAGCGGCTGACGACGCTGATCAACGACGTGCTCGATCTCGCCAAGATCGAGTCGGGTAAGGTCGAGTGGCACATGCAGCCGGTAGCGGTCGGCGAGATCATCCAACGCGCGATCGCCGCGACGACATCGTTGAGTGGCGCGAAGGGTTTGGCGGTGCACACCGAGATCGGTGAGCTACCGACCGTCGTCGGCGACCCCGATCGACTGATCCAGGTGGTCATCAACCTGCTGTCGAACGCGATCAAGTTCACCGACCACGGCGCAATCACCTGTCGCGCGCGCCGCGTCGACGGCGCCATTGAAGTCGGGGTCACCGACACGGGCACGGGCATCGCGCCCGAGGATCAGCCGAAGGTGTTCGAGCAATTCGTGCAAGTGGGCGACACGCTCACCGGCAAACCGACCGGCACGGGACTCGGCCTGCCCATTTGCAAGCAGATCGTCGAGCACCACGGCGGTCGCATCTGGGTGGAGAGCCAGATCGGTCGTGGCAGCACGTTTGCGTTCACGCTGCCGAGCAATGGCGCGGCGGAAGGCTAGGAACGGATGATCTCGCGCAAAGACGCCAAGGCTCCAAGTCGGCGGGCTGAAGATCCGAGGCAGAGAAGGATCTCCCACTCGTCATTCCGGCCAAAGCCGGAATCCAGTCTCGATCCCAACCCCCACGCCTGGATAGCGGCTTCCGCCGGTATGACGGACCCACTGTCGAGATTTCTTGCGCAGAGCCCGGTGAACACGCGTGCTCTTGCCCGTCGCATTCTTCGCGGCTTGGCGTCTTGGCGCGAGCGTTCCTTCTGTTCCACCAGGGCTGAGCGACGATGACCCTCCAGTACACCCCGGTAATCCTCCCGCTGCTGCTGAGTGCCGCCATCACGAGTGGGCTGGGAGTCTACGCCTGGCGCCATCGCCGCGGAAGCGAGGGTGTAGTCGCTTTTGCGCTCTTGAACTTTTCCGGCGCGCTCTGGGCGCTGGGCGAGGCACTGCAGTGGGCCAGTGCCGATCCCGCTGGACAGTACTTCTGGCTGCGGTTCTATTGGCTAGGGGTCGAGGCACTCCCGTTCTTCTGGTTCGTCTTCGCCGCTCAGTACACCGGCTGGGCTGGGTGGCTGAATCGCCGAAGTCTGGCTTTGCTGTCTGCGGTTCCGATCGGCGGAGTTCTGCTGACGTGGACGAACGAATGGCACCACCTGGTCTGGTCCGGCATGCACCTGTCGGATTCGCACGGAGCGGCGTGGGTCGACATGGAGCGTGGTTCCTGGTGGCCCCCGCTGGTCTTTTGCAACTATGTCTTCATGCTGAGCGGCACGGGCCGGATCGTTGTGTCGCTGGTACGGTCGCCCGAGCGCTATCGCGGTCAGATGTTCGCTCTGCTGGTTGCCGTGGCGAGCCCGTTTGCCGTCAATGTCTTTTTTGTCCTGCGCCCGTCGCCCGTGGATCCAACGCCAATTGCGATGACGATCAGCGGAGCGGTGGTTGCGTGGGCCATCTTTCGCCACCGCCTGCTCGACATGCTCCCGGCGGCGCGTCACACGATCATCGAGAACATGAGCGATGCGATGGTGGTGCTCGATCAGGACCACAGGATAGTCGATCTCAATCCGGCGACCAAGCGAATCATCGGCCGTTCGGGGACCACGGCGATCGGTACACACATCGCCGAAGTCGTGCCGGCGTGGGCTGAGTTGCTGGGCGCGGACGGCGACGGCGCGACGCTGCGCGAAGCCGAGGTGGCGCTCGACGGCCGCGACTACGAGCTGCGCATCTCGCCTGTACGGAATAAGGACGGCGCGGTGACCGGGCGTGTCGTGCTGCTGCACGACATCACCGAGCAGAAGCAGACGCGGGAGAGGTTGCGGCAGAGCGTCGAGACTTCGCGGGTGATCCTCGAGAGCATCGAGGACGGCTATTACGAGATTGATCTCTACGGGAAAATGATTGCGACGACGGACGTCACGGCCCGGCTAGGCGGCCTGGCGAACAAGGAGGAAGCGGTCGGCCGGAACTTCGCCGAGTTCACCGACGAAGCCAGCGCGAAGCGCTTGCTCGGCACGTTCAATCGCATCTATCGGACCGGGGAGGCGATGAACGAGATCGAGTACCCGTTCACCACGCCCGACGGAGTGAGGAAATCGATCGAGATGTCGGCGAGCTTGAAACGCGATGCGACCGGCAAGCCGATCGGCTTCCGCGGCATGCTCCGCGACGTCACCGAGCGCAAGCGTGCCGCGGAAGAACTCGCACGTGCCAAGCGGACGGCCGAAGAGGCGAGCCAGGCGAAGGGCGCCTTCCTGGCCACGGTGAGCCACGAGCTGCGCACGCCGCTGACCTCCGTGCTCGGCTTCGCCAAGCTGATCAAGCGGCGCATGGGCGAGACGGTCCGCCCAGGGATGGCCGCGGCCGAGCCCAAGGTGCAACGGGCGCTGACGCAGGTGAGCGAGAACGTCGACGTCATCGTCATTGAAGGTGAGCGGCTGACGACGCTGATCAACGATGTGCTCGATCTCGCCAAGATCGAGTCAGGCAAGGTCGAGTGGCACATGCAGCCGGTGGCGGTCGGCGAGATCATCGCACGAGCGATCGCGGCCACGACGTCGTTGAGCGAGGCGAAGGGCCTTTCGATGCACACTGAAATCGAAGACGCTCTACCCACCGTCGTCGGCGACCCGGACCGGCTGACCCAGGTCGTGATCAACCTACTGTCGAACGCGATCAAGTTCACCGAGCACGGCACCATCACCTGCCGCGCCCGCCGAGTGGATGTGGCAATCGAGGTCAGCGTCACCGACACGGGCACCGGCATTGCGCCGGAGGATCAAGGCAAGGTGTTCGAGCAGTTCGTGCAGGTCGGCGACACGCTCACCGACAAGCCAACCGGAACCGGCCTCGGCCTGCCGATCTGCAAGCAGATCGTCGAGCATCACGGCGGCCGCATCTGGGTGGAGAGTGAGATCGGCAGGGGGAGCACGTTTGCGTTCACCTTGCCGTGCCCCGAAGGGGCTCAACTCGATAGCCCAGGGCATCGCCCTGGGAACGGGCAGTCGGTGCGCAAGCCCTGAAAGGGCGAAACTCGAAGATGCCTCAGTCGCTGGCAAGTGTCCTGGTTCATCTCATCTTCGGCACCAAGAACCGTGAGCCCAAGATTCCACGCGAACTCCTGCCGCAACTCCATGCCTACATGGTGGGAATCTTCGACAACCTGCAATGTCCTTCGGTTCGCACTGGCGGCATCGCGGATCATGTCCACAGCCTGTTCTCGCTGAGCCGCACGGCAACCATTGCCGCCGTAGTCGAAGCGGTGAAGACAGGTTCTTCGAAATGGATGAAGCAGCGCGGCGTGAAGCATTTCGCGTGGCAGGCCGGCTACGCAGCCTTTTCGGTCAGTGAGTCGCAGAAGGCCGCCGTGATGAGGTACATCGAACGACAAGAGGAACGTCACAAGAGGCAGACCTTCCAAGATGAGGTTCGCACGTTTCTCACACGGCATGGGGTGACCTACGATGATCGGTACGTTTGGGACTAGCCCGTCTGGGTTACTCCCCTTCAGGGCTAGGATGACGGGAACCCCATCGGACCCAGGGCGATGCCCTGGGCTATTGAGTTACGCCCCTTCGGGGCAACGGCGGATGCGGCAACGCTGCGAACCTCCTCTGGCCCCTCTGTGGCCAAGAGGGGAAGCCAAGCGGCGCAATACAGAACGAGCAACCTGAGCGACGATGACCCTCCAGTACACCCCGGTGATTCTGCCGTATCTGTTGAGCGTCTTCCTCACGGGCGGGCTCAGTCTTTATGCGTGGTGGCATCGTCGCGGGCGCGCGGGCGTGCTGACCTTCGCGCTCTTCGGCTTTTCCGCTGCGTTCTTCGCGCTGCGTGAAGCGCTGATATGGGCAAGCGCCGATCTGAGCTGGCAGTACTTCTGGCTGCGGTTGGGCCGGCCGAGTGCCGAAGCTATTCCGCTCCTGTGGCTCGCGTTCGTTGTCCAATACACGGGCGTGTTGCTGAATCGTCGGAGACTCATCCTCCTATCTGCGGTCCCGGTCGCGGCTGGCCTGCTGGGGTGGACGAACCAAGTTCACCACCTGATCTGGTCAGGCGTGAGCCAATCGGATTGGCACGGACTGGCGGGTCTCGATGTACAGCGCGGTTCGTTGTGGCTTCCGCTCCTCCTCTATCAGTGGGCTCAGATGCTCACCGGGGCGGCGCTTGTCGTCGCGGCGTTGGTGCGGGCGCCGGAGCGGTATCGCGACCAGGCGGTGCCGTTGCTGGTCGCGATCGCGATCCCGCTAGCAGCGGCCATCTTCTACGCGGTGCGTCCGTCGCCACTGGATCCAAGTCCGCTGGCGCTGGCAATCAGCGCAGCGGCCTTCGCCTGGGCCATCTTTCGCCACGGGATGCTCAACATGATCCCGGCGGCGCGCCACACGATCATCGAGAACATGAGCGACGCGATGGTGGTGCTCGATCAGAGCGACCGCGTCGTTGATCTCAATCCGGCGGCGAAGCGCATCATCGGACCTTCGGGGGGCACGGCGATCGGGACGCCCATCACGGAGGTAGTGCCGGCATGGGCTGAGGTGCTGCGTGCGGACGGCGACGGCGCGGCGGTGCGCGAGGCAGAAGTTGCCCTCGATGGCCGCGACTACGAGCTGCGCATCTCCGCCGTGCAGGGCAACGACGGTGCGGTCACCGGCCGCGTCGTCCTGCTGCACGACATCACCGAGCAGAAGCAGGCGCGCGAAACGCTGCGCCAGAGCCAAGAGACCTCGCAGCTCATTTTGGAGAGCATCGAGGACGGCTACTACGAGATCGACTTGCAGGGGACATTTACGAAGGCGACCGAGGCCACTGCGCAGGTCATCGGGCTGCCGCGCGCGCAGGTGGTCGGCGCCAATTTCACCCAGCTCGGCGACGCGGCCACGGCCACGCGGCTGCTCGATATCTATCGCGAGGTGTACCGCACGGGGACGGGCATCAAGCAGCTCGAATACGCCATCACCACCCGCGACGGCAGCACCAAACACCTCGAGGCGTCGGCGTCGTTGATTCGTGATGCGGCGGGCAAACCCACCGGCTTCCGCGGCATCGTGCGCGACACCACCGAGCGCAAACGTGCCGAAGAGGAATTGGAACGAGCCAAGCGCGCCGCCGAAGAAGCGAGCCAAGCGAAGGGTGCGTTCCTGGCCACGGTCAGCCACGAGCTGCGCACGCCGCTGACCTCGGTGCTCGGATTTGCCAAGCTGATCAAGCGGCGACTCGGAGAGACGATCCGTCCGGCGGCGGCAACGGCCGATCAAAAGGTGCAGCGGGCGTTGGCCCAGGTGGCGGAGAACGTCGACGTCATCATTGTCGAGGGCGAGCGGCTTACCACGCTGATCAACGAGGTGCTCGATCTCGCCAAGATCGAGTCGGGCAAAGTCGAGTGGCACATGCAGCCGGTGGTGATCGGCGAGATTATTCAACGCGCGATCACGGCAACGTCGTCGCTCAGCGGGGCGAAGGGACTGGCGGTCCACACGGAGGTCGCAGACTCGTTGCCCACCGTCGTTGGCGATCCGGATCGGCTGATCCAAGTCGTGATCAACCTGCTCTCGAATGCGATCAAGTTCACCGACCACGGTGCGATTACGTGTCGAACCCACCGTGTCGACGGCGCGATCGAGGTCCGCGTCACCGACACGGGCACCGGCATCGCGCCGGAGGATCAACCGAAGGTGTTCGAGCAGTTCGTGCAGGTGGGCGACACACTCACCAGCAAACCTACTGGCACCGGACTCGGCCTGCCGATCTGCAAGCAGATCGTCGAGCACCACGGCGGCCGCATCTGGGTGGAGAGCGAGCTGGGCCGCGGGAGCACCTTCGCGTTCACGCTGCCCATCGAGCGCGTGGCAGCCGAAGAGCGCGCCACACTGGCAGCGCCGCGGCGCGTCGAGTTGGGCCTACTGGTCGAGCAACTGCGGCAACGCATCGCCACCCTCGAACCGATCAACGGCGAAGCCCGCAGTGTGCTCATCGTCGACGACGACCCGAGCATTCGTTCGCTGCTGCGCCAGGAGCTGGAGGCGTCCGGACATCACGTACGCGAGGCACACACCGGTGAGGAGGCGTTGGCTGCGGTGAAGCAGAAACGCCCGGGCGTGATCATTCTCGACGTGATCATGCCCGGCCTGAGCGGATTCGACGTCGCCGCGGCGCTACGCACCGATCCGCAGACGCTGAACATCCCGGTCATCATTCTATCCGTCGTTCACGATCGTGAACGCGGGCTGCGGCTGGGTGTGGAGCAGTACTTCACCAAACCGGTGAGCACCGAGGCGTTGCTGCACGAAGTCGATGCCCTCCTGGCGCGCGGACCTGCCGAGAAGAAGGTGTTGGTGGTGGACGAAGATGCGGCCACGGTGCGGACGCTCAGCGACGCATTGCAGGCTCAAGGGTACCGGGTAACGAGCGCTGCCAGCGGGCCCGACGGCATTGCGCGGGCGCTGGCGGATCAACCCGATCTGGTGCTAGTGCGCGCGCACCTGGCGGAACAGCACAGCGTCGTGCAGACGATACGGTCGCACAAGGAGACGGAGGCGGTCTCGTTCCTCCTGTTCGAGTGACGCCGTGAGACCGGGACGCAACGAGCGAGGCTAAATCCAATGGTGGTTCAGTACACGCCCTTGATCCTTCCGCTGCTGCTTGCCGCTGGGGTTACCGGTGCGCTCGGCGTCTATGCCTGGCGACATCGTCGTGGCCGCGGTGGGGTCGTGCCCTTCGCGTTGCTGATGTTCGGCACGACCTGGTGGACGATCTGCGGTACCTTGCAGTGGGCGAGCGCGAACCTGGCGGCACAGTACCTGTGGCTGCAGTGCTCGTGGCTCGCAATCCCCGCAGTGCCGGTGGTGTGGCTGACGTTCGCGGTTGACTACACACGCCGTCGCCGGCTGGATCGGCGCACCATCGCGCTCCTGTGTGTGATCCCGGCGATCTCGACGGTGCTAGCCTTGACGAACGACTGGCACCATTTGCTATGGCGCAGCGTGGAGTCAGCGGGCGGCGGGAGCTCTGTGTTTAGGCTCAGCGCACTGCACGGCCCGTGGTACGTCTATCACCTGGCGTATTCCTATCTCTTGATGCTCGTCGGTACCGTGCTGATCCTGTCGGCGCTGGTACGCTCGCCCGAGCGCTACCGCGGACAGGCCACGGGGTTGATCGTAGCGGTGGTGGCGCCCTGGGCGATGAACGTGGTCTTCCAGACGGGCCTCGTCTCCACCGGGAACATAGACCCGACACCCTTCGCCTTCACAATCACCGGGGCGGCGATGGCGTGGAGCATCTTTCGCTACCGCCTGTTGAACATCGTGCCGCTGGCACACGACGCCGTGGTTCGCAGCTTGCGCGATCCGGTGATCGTCCTCGACGCACGCCAGCACGTCGCCGACATCAACCCATCGGCGGCGCGTTTGCTCGGACGCACTGTGGACGAAGTCGTCGACGAGCTCGGCAAGACCGTCCTCTTTGAGTGGCCGGACGTCGTCGCCCAACTCACCGGCGGCACCGATGGGGAAACCGAGGTGAGCCTGCCCTCCGATGGGTCATCGCGCCCGTACACGTTGCGGCTCTCGACGCTGCTGGACCGCAGCGGCCGTCCCAGCGGCCGGCTCCTGCACCTGCAGGACATTGAGAAACACAAGCAGACCGAAGCCGCCCTGCACGAAACCGAGGAAAGCTTCTACGCCATCGTCGAGAGCATGCGCGCCGACGCGTACTTCGAATCGAATCGCGCGGGCATCATTGGCTACGCCAACCGCGCGTTCTGTGATGCGATTGGATATCCCAAGGCGGAAGTGGTCGGCGCGCACTTCGCGAAGTTCATTGCGCCGGAGTCAGCCGAGGCGCTGGCGCAGTATTTTCGTTCTGCCTACCACGGCAACGCGACGCAACAGCCGCACGAGTACCAATTTCGCCGCCGCGACGGCAGCCTCGGGGTCGGCGAGGTGACGATTTCGCTGGTGCAAGTGAAGGACGGACACCCGGTCGGGGCGCGCGGCATCGTGCGCGACGTTACGCAGCGCAAGCGCGCAGAGGAGGCGTTGCAGAGGGCCAAGGACGCGGCCGAGGAGGCGAGCCAGGCCAAGAGCACGTTTCTCACCAACGTCAGTCACGAGCTGCGCACGCCGCTGACGTCGGTGCTGGGTTTCGCCAAGGTCATTCAGAAGCGATTCGCCGAGCAGATCACCCCGAACGTGAACGTGCAGGACCCCAAGACTGAGCGCGCCGTGCGCCAGGTGACGGAGAACCTCGCTGTCGTTGTGACCGAGGGCGAACGGCTGACGAGACTGATCAACGACGTGCTCGACCTGTCGAAGATCGAATCGGGTCAGGTCGAGTGGCAGCGGCAGTCGGTGGTGGTGGCTGAGCTGATCGAGCGCGCCCGCGCCGCGATCGTTCCGGCGAGCGAGCAAAAGGGTGTGCGGCTGACGATCGACATCGAGCCGGCGCTACCGAGCCTCGTGGGCGACCCGGAACGGCTGACGCAAGCGCTGGTCAACTTGCTGTCCAACGCCGTGAAGTTCACCGCGCCGGGCGGCTCGATCACCTGTACGGCGCGGCGCGCGAGCGACGAGATCGTGTTGAGCGTCAGCGACACCGGCATCGGCATCGCGCCAGCGGATTGCGCCAAGGTGTTCGAACACTTCGTGCAAGTCGGCGACACGCTCACCGACAAACCGACGGGGACGGGTTTGGGGTTGCCGATCTGCAAGCAGATCATCGAGCACCATGGCGGGCGGATCTGGGTGGAGAGCGCGATCGGGAAGGGCAGCACGTTTGCGTTCACGCTGCCGATCAATGGCGCAGCGAAGGGTGGAGGTCGATGACGCCGACCCCACGAATAGCGCTTCGTCCCCGAGCCGTGGTAGAAGCGCGCCATGGCTATCAACGTGAGTCGCGATCTCGAAGCCGAGGTTGAAGCACGTGTCCGACGTGGCGAATACAACTCCGCCGAAGAGCTCCTCCGCGACGCGCTCCGGCTCGTCGATGAGCGCGACCGGTTGCGCGTTGCCATCGAGCAGGGCGCAGCCGAGGCTGACCGCGACGAGCTGCTCGACGGCGCCGGCGTGGTGGCCGAGGTGCGTGCGCGCATCCGCGAGCGACGTGCCGGCGGCGCATGAGCGCGCGCTACCGCTTCACCAAGAGTGCTCGCCAGGACCTGCTCGAAATCGCCGATTACATCTCGGACGACGACCCCGCTGCGGCGGAGCGAGTTGTCGACCAGATCGTCGAGGCCATCGAACGGCTCTGCCAGTTCCCGGCGATGGGGCACGTGGATATCAAACTCGCCGGGCCACGACACCGACTCTGGCCGGTCAGCCGCTATCTGCTGATCTACCGCCCCGACACCGACCCCTTGCAGATCGTTCGCATCTGGGACCCCGCCCGCGGGAAGCCGAGGCTGCGCTGAGCTGGCTCGCGCCGGCTTACCTCGTGGAGTTCTCGCGCCAAGACACCACGGCGCAGAGTAGCCGGAGCGTTCACCATGGCGACTTCGTGGTGAAGTCTTCGTCCGCCTTTGCGTGCTTGGCGTCTTGGCGCAAGCTTTCTTTCCGTTCGATCAGAACTGAGCGACGATGACCCTCCAGTACATCCCGGTGATCCTGCCGCTGCTACTGAGCGCTGCCATATCGAGTGGGCTCGGGGTCTATGCCTGGCGGCATCGCCACGGACGCGAGAGTGTGCCGGCCTTCGCGTTCCTATGTTTCTCTGCGGCGCTTTGGGGATTGGGCGACGCGCTGGGCTTTTCGAACGCCGAGCCACATTGGCAGTACTTCTGGCAACTGTTTCGAACTCCGGGTGTTACAGGGGCACCGCTCGCCTGGCTTGTGTTCGCCGCCCAGTACACAGGTTTTGGTGAGCGGTTGACTCGCCGCACGATCCTGCTGCTGTCCGTGGTGCCGCTTTTCAGTACTCTGCTCACCTGGACGAACCAATGGCACCACCTGATCTGGGCAGGAGTGCGCCAATCGGATTGGGATGGGGCGAGAGTCCTGCTCTTCGACCATGGCCGTGTATGGCACTCGCTGCTTTTCTATACGTATGCAGAGCTCCTCGGCGGTGCGGTACTCATTGTCGGCTCGTTGGTGCGGTCGCCGGCGCGGTATCGCGGCCAAGGGTGGGCACTCCTCGTAGCGGTCGCCAGCCCGGTGATCGTGAGTGTTCCCTACGCCCTGAGCCCATCCCCGCTTGATCCAACTCCCATCGCGATGACCATGAGCGGTGCCGCGTTTGCGTGGGCGATCTTCCGCCATGGCTTCCTCGACGTGATCCCGGCGGCGCGCCACACGATCATCGAGAACATGAGCGATGCGATGGTGGTGCTCGACCAGAGCCACCGCCTCGTCGATCTCAATCCCGCCGCGCGGCGGCTGCTCGGGCGTGAGCGCACCGCCGCGATCGGCCTGCCCGTTGCCGAGGTCGTGCCGGCGTGGGCGCAGTTGCTGGGCGCAGACGACGCGGAGTTGCGCGAAGCCGAGGTCGCACTCGATGGCCGGGACTACGAGCTGCGCATCTCGCCGGTGCGCAACAATGACGGCGCCGTGACCGGCCGCGTCGTCCTGCTGCACGACATCACCGAGCAGAAGCAGACGCGCGAGACCCTACACCGCAACGAGGAGACCATCCGCGCCATCTTGGAGAACATCGAGGACGGTTACTTCGAGATGGATCTGGCCGGGATCTTCACCAACATGACCGATGTGACGGCGCGCCTCGGCGGCCTCGCCAGTCGCGAAGAGGGCATCGGCGGCAGCATCGCCGCCATCACCGATGCCGAGAGCGCCGAACGGCTGCGCGGTATTTTCGCGCGCGTGCGCGAGACCGGCGAAGCGGCGCGCGATATCGAGTACGCGATCACCGCGCGCGACGGCGTGCGGCGCTGGCTGGAAGCGTCGGCGACGTTGATGCGCGACGCGAGCGGCACGCCGATCGGCTTCCGCGGCATCGTGCGCGACTCGACCGAGCGCAAACGCGCCGCCGAAGCGTTGGAAGAAGCGAAGCGCATCGCCGAGGAAGCGAGCCGCGCCAAGGGCGCCTTCCTCGCGACCGTGAGCCACGAACTGCGCACGCCGCTCACCTCGGTGGTCGGTTTCGCCAAGCTGATCAAGAAGCGGCTTGTTGAAGTGATGCTGCCGGCGCTGGCGGGCGCCGATGCGAAGGTCGAGCGCGCCTCGCGGCAAGTGAGCGAGAACGTCGATATCATCGTGATGGAGGGCGAGCGCCTGACGACGCTGATCAACGACGTGCTCGACTTGGCCAAGATCGAGTCGGGCAAGGTCGAATGGCACATGCAGCCGGTGGCAGTAGGGGAGATCATTCAACGCGCCATCGCGGCGACGACGTCACTCAGCGGCGCCAAAGGTCTCGATGTGCGTACGCAGATCGACGACCTACCGATCGTCGTCGGCGATCCCGATCGACTGATCCAGGTCGTCATCAATTTGTTGTCCAATGCGATCAAGTTTACGGCGACCGGGTCCATCACCTGCCGAGCGCATCGCCTCGACGGTGCGATCCAGGTCAGGGTCACCGATACCGGCACGGGCATCGCACCGGAGGATCAGCCGAAGGTGTTCGAGCAATTCGTCCAGGTCGGCGACACGTTGACCGGCAAGCCCACCGGCACCGGCCTCGGCCTGCCGATTTGCAAGCAGATCATCGAGCACCATGGCGGGCGCATCTGGGTGGAGAGCGAGATCGGGAAGGGCAGTACGTTTGCGTTCACACTTCCCATTGAGGCGAGGAACGGATGACCTCGCGCAAAGCCGCCAAGGCGCCAAGAAGAGGCAGACGTTCACCACGAAGGCACGAAGAACACGAAGGATGGACGTCGGAGATCCTCCCAAGGCAGGTTGTCGGATTCTCATTGACGATGGACTTCGTGGTGAAGTCCTTGTCTGCCTTCGCGGCTTGGCGCCTTGGCGCGAGCCATGTCTCGTCTTCCAGGGCTGAACGGCGACCGCGCACG
This sequence comes from Deltaproteobacteria bacterium, assembly GCA_016178705.1. Classification (NCBI taxonomy): domain Bacteria; kingdom Pseudomonadati; phylum Myxococcota; class Myxococcia; species Deltaproteobacteria bacterium. Next base: position 88,675 of record JACOST010000006.1, read on the forward strand.
CTACGCGCGCCGCTGCCGGTACAGTCACGGGTCGATTGCATTGGCCATGGCCGCCAGGCTGAGACCGTCGGGAAGCAACCCGTCGAGCAGCCGCACCACCTCGCCGGGCTGATCGACGGCGGCTCGGTAGTTCACATACCGCACACCGATGTTGGGCTGCGCCGCTAGCCACTGGTGAACCTCTGCGAGGTGATGTTCGAACGCCACCATCGTCGCGGCAGCATCGTCGCTGGTGGTCTCGCCACGCCGGTGCAGCATCGCGCGCTGCGACGCCATGACTTCGGCGAGGTCGCGCTGCATGAACACCACCGAGTAATGATGCACGGGCGGCAGGTAGCGCAGCAGTGGCGAGACGACTTTCACCGCTTTGCCGCGCGCGAGGTACAACCAGGAGGTGTCTTCTTTGATCCGCTTCACCGGTCCGTATTCGTAGTACCCGTGCGGATTGTCGACGTTGGCGACTCGCTCGTCATCCACGAGCAGCGGCACGCCGCCGCCGGCGAGCATTTGCATCATCATTGACGTCCCCGACCGCGGCAGACCCGAAACGACGACGATGGTGTCGCGATCCACGCGGCCGTGTTAGCAGCAGTGGACGAGGTTGCCAAAGCGCGGCTGCGGCAGCGCAATCCGCGCCAACTCGTCGCGAATACTCCCTTCGCGTTGACTCGCTAGGGACCCTGTGTTAGCCGACCAAGCGGGAGTCCCAAGCAAGGTTTGCAAGGTTTGTATGTTGTTTCACTTCGCCAACGTGTTGGTCTTCTTCGGCCTCGCGGTCGTGTTCGTGGGCGGCATGTTGGCGCTCAGCAGCTTGTTGCGGCCGTTCAATCCGGAGCCGATGAAACTCACCACCTACGAGTGCGGTGAGCCGCCGACCGGCAGTGCGTGGATCAATTTCAACATCCGCTTCTACTTGGTGGCGTTGATCTTCGTCATCTTCGACGTGGAAATTGCGTTCATCTATCCGGTGACGGTCGTGTACCGCGACTGGGTGCTCAAGGGGAACGGGCTGTTCGCGCTGGCGGAGATCTTGGTCTTCCTCGGCATCCTGTTCGTCGGGTTGGTCTACGTCTGGGTGAAGGGCGACCTCGAGTGGATCAAGCGCATACCCGCGCAGGCTGAGAAGCCGTCGAGTGACGCCGACTCCCTGCGTGCCGCAGCGTGACGGTCGCTAGAGTAAGGACGAATCGCCGATGTCGTTGATCAATTCGATGCCCGAGATGGTGATCACCACCAAGGCGGATCAATTTCTCAATTGGACGCGCAAGTCGTCGGTGTGGTGGATGCTCTTCGGACTCGCCTGCTGCGCGATTGAGATGATGCAGACGCAAGGGCCGCGCGCCGATGTCGACCGTTTTGGGACCGCGCCGCGATCGTCGCCGCGCCAATCGGATCTGATGATCGTGGCAGGCACGTTGACGCTCAAGATGTCGCTGCGTACCAAGTTGCTCTACGAGCAGATGCCGGAGCCGCGCTACGTGATCTCGATGGGGAGCTGCGCCAATTGCGGCGGCTTGTTCCAGCTTGCGTACTCGGTGTGCGACGGCGTCGACAAGGTCATTCCCGTCGATGTGTACATCCCCGGCTGTCCGCCGCGGCCGGAGGCGCTCACCGAAGGCATCCTCAAGTTGCAAGAGAAGATGATGCACGAGAAGTGGCTCGTCCGCCGCGCCGCCGGGTCGGTGGCGGCCTGATCCGACGCATCCAATCCAAATGGACGCCGCGGCGATTCATCAGCGCCTCAAAGCCCGCTTTGGGGACCAGGTGGGCGACTGCGATCTGCAGGGGCACGACCCGGCGATCCGCGTTGTGCCCGCCGCGATTGCGGATGTCAGCCGTTTTCTGCGTGACGAGTCGGATCTGCGTTTCGACTCGCTGTCGAATGAAACCGGCGTCGACTACAAGGCCCGCAACGCCATCGAGGTCGTCTATCATTTGTATTCGTACAAACACCGGCATGCGATCGTGTTGAAGGTGGACGCCGTGCGCGACAACCCCCTGGTACCGACGGTCGAACATGTATGGAAGGCGGCGAACTGGCTGGAACGCGAGATCTACGACTTGCTGGGCGTGACGTTCGAGGGCCACACCGATCTGCGCCGGCTGTTGATGCCGGAAGACTGGGTCGGGTATCCGTTGCGAAAGGATTTCGTCGAGCCGGAGATGTATCACGGGATCAGTACGCGCCGAGAGAGTTTGCTGAAGTAGGCGCGGCGGCGTCGGGGAAGAAGGCGGACCCACAACAGATGAGCCTCACAGGCTTCGAAGTCGAGGTTGAACGGGCACCGGGAACGGGCCTGGCGACCGAAGAGATGACCCTCAACATGGGTCCGCAGCACCCGAGCACCCACGGGGTGCTGCGTTTCGTGGTCAAGGCCGACGGCGAGGTGATGATCCAGGCGATCCCCGACGTCGGCTACCTGCACCGCTCGATCGAGAAAATCTCCGAGAAGGTCGGCTACCACGGCTTCATGCCGTACACCGATCGCGTCGACTATGTGGCCGCGATGTTCTGCAACCAAGGCTGGGGCATGGTGTGCGAGAAGCTCGGCGGCATCGAAGTCCCCAAACGCGGCGAGTACTGCCGCGTGATCGCGGCTGAGTTCAACCGCATCGCCAGTCATTTGCTGTCGGTCGGCACGATGGTGCTCGACATCGGCGCCGCCACGCCGTTCTTTCATGCTTTCCGCGAGCGCGAGAAGATCAACGATCTGCTTGAAGAGCTGTGCGGCGCACGCTTGACCTACAACTACATGCGCATCGGCGGCGTGGCGTGGGATCTGCCGCCGGAGTTCGCTGAGAAGTGCCTCCACTTCCTCGCGGGTCTTGAGCCGATGATGGCCGAGTACAACGACCTGATCACGGTGAATAAGCTCTACCTCGAGCGCTGCGCCGACGTCGCGGTGATCTCGGCCGCCGAGGCGATCAACTACAACTTGGTTGGCCCCAATCTGCGCGCGTCAGGGGTCAAGTACGACGTGCGGCGCGATCTGCCGTACTCGGTGTATCCGGAGCTGGAGTTCGACGTGCCGATCGGACGCGGTGAAGAAGGCACGACTGGCGATTCGTTTGATCGCTACATCTGCCGCATCCGTGAGATCCAAGAGAGCATCAAGATCCTGCGGCAGTGCTTCAAGCAGATTCCCGACGGTCCGGTGATCGCCAAGGTGCCGCGCAAGTTCAAGCCACCCGCCGGCGACGCCTACGTTCGCGTCGAAAGCGCCCGCGGCGACATGGGGTGGTACGCCGTGAGCGACGGCACCGAGTTCCCCTACCGCTGTAAGATTCGCACTGGCTCGTTCGCGGCGATGGCCATCATTGATAACGTGAGCCGCGGCTTGATGCTGGCCGACCTCGTCACCGTGATCGCCAGTCTCGACATCGTGGCGCCCGAGGTGGACCGGTAATCCGATGCAAGAACTGCTCGATAGCTGGATGGCGCAAGGCTATTTCGCCGGCATCCCCTACGACGTTGTGTACGCGTTGGGCATGCTGGTGTTCGGGCTGATCGTCGTGCTCGGGTTTATTCTGAACGTCTCGGGTGTGACCACCTTCATCGAGCGCCGGGTGTGGGCGCGGATTCAGTCGCGCGTCGGTCCCAACCGTGTCGGGCCGCAGGGAATCCTGCAGTGGCTCGTCGACGGCATCAAGCTGCTAATGAAGGAAGACGTGATTCCGAGCGAGGCCGACCCGCGCCTGTTCCGCATGGCGCCCTACGTTGTGGTGATGGGGTTTGTGACGACCTTCGTCGTGCTGCCGTTCAGCAGCGCGCTGGTGGTGGCCGACATGAATGTCGGGGTCATCTACATCACGGCGGTCACCGCCTTGATCGTCGTCGGTATCTTGATGGCGGGCTGGGCGTCGAACAACAAGTGGTCGCTCATCGGTGGCATTCGCTCGGCGGCGCAAATCGTTAGCTACGAGATTCCCGCCGGGCTGTCGATCTTCCCGATCGTGCTGATCACCGGCTCGCTCAGCATGCAGGAGATCATCAAGGCGCAGAGCTGGGCGCCGCACACCTGGTTCGTCTTTCACAGCCCGTTTACGTTCGTCGCCTTCTTCATCCTGTTCACTTCAGCGCTCGCCGAAGGCAACCGGACGCCATTCGATTTGCCCGAAGCCGAATCGGAATTGGTCGCCGGCTTCGTCACCGAATATTCGGGCGTGCGCTACTTGATGTTCTTCTTGGTCGAGTGGGGCAATCTCTACGTGATCGGCGGCTTGCTGACGACGCTGTTCCTCGGCGGCTGGCAAGTGCCCCCCGTTAGCGACAACGTGGTGGTGATGAACGTGCTGCAGTTCGTCACGTTCTTCGTGAAGTCATACTTCTGGGTGCTGGTGGCGATGTGGATTCGCGCGACGTTGCCGCGCATTCGCGTCGACCAGTTGATGACCACGTGCTGGAAGTACCTGGTGCCGATGTCGTTCATCAATCTGATCGGCCAAGCGGTCTGGACCCTCATCTTTCCGCACGGCAGCCGCCTCGCCGAGGCGGCGCTGACGCTGCTCGGCTTTGTGATTGTTGGCTACTTCTTCTCGCGCGTGGCCTTCCACCTCCGGCGCGCTCGGCCGCAGATGCAGTGGAGCCCGCTGTCTTGAGGACCCGATGAAGAAGCGCACCTACCTCGGCAACATCGTCGAAACCGCCAGCACGGTTTTCGAAGGGTTGGCGGTGACGTTCTCGCACTTCGTGCGTAAGCCGTTCACCATTCAGTACCCCGATCGCATGGACGTGCGCGTGCAGGACACGCTGCCGTTTCGCTATCGAGGCATCCTCGAAGTCGATCTGGAAATCTGCACCGGCTGCTTGGCGTGCGAGCGGGCGTGCCCGATCGATTGTATCGTCATCGACTCGAAGAAGGATCCGCAGACCAAGGCAATGGTGCTGACCCGCTTCGACATCGATATGGCGAAGTGCATGTACTGCGGGCTCTGCAGCGAGCCGTGTCCGACTGGTTCCATCCATCACACGCCCGAGTTCGAAGGGTCGGACTTCTCTCTCGAGAGTTTGGTGCGCCGCTTCGTGAAGGATCCGGTGATTGCCTATAAGCCGAAGAAGGGTCCGGAGGACGATCCGGAGATCAAGCCGCTGCTTGATCGCGGCCTGCGCTACGTCGGCGAGTTCGCGGCGCCCGAAGGGGCGACGCCGGGCGAGACGGAACCGCAGTAACGCGACGGGTTGATTCGCACGATGAGCGCGTTGGTCTTCTATCTGATTGCCGCCATCACCGTCGGCTCTGCCGTCGGCGTTGCTTTTTCGCGCAACATTGTTTACTCGGCCTTCGCCCTCATGGGTACGTTCATGGGGGCCGCGGGCTTGTTCGTGATGCTCGGGGCCGATTTCATCGCGGTGGTGCAGGTGCTGGTCTACGTCGGGGGAATCTTGGTGCTGATGCTGTTCGCCGTGATGCTGACGCATCGGATCGCCGACGTGCGGGTCTCGAATCGCTCGGTCGGTACGCTGCCGGCGCTCGTCATCCTAAGCGGGATCGGCGCAGTGATGGCCAAGGCGATCCTCGGCGGTGGGTGGCATACGGTCGAAGCCGGCACACCGCAGCCGACTACCTACGCCATCGGCGATGGATTTCTCACCACCTACTTGCTGCCGTTCGAACTGGCGTCGATGGTGTTGCTCGCGGCCTTGATCGGGGCCGTAGTGCTGTCGCGCAAAGAACTTAAAGTCGACTGATGACGATCGGCTTGACCCACTACCTGATTGTCAGTCTGCTGGTGTTTTCGCTCGGCCTCTTCTGCGTGCTGACGCGGCGCAATGCGATCGGCGTGCTGATGGGCGTCGAATTGGTGCTGAATTCGGCGAACATCAACTACCTCGCCTTTGCGCGGTTCAGCTCGGGCGGGTACGACGGTCAGGTGTTCGCGATCTTCGTCATCATGCTAGCTGCAGCCGAGGCCGCCATCGGACTGGCCATCGTGCTCGGCATTTACCAGACGTTTCAAACCATCGACCTGGAGGCCACCGAGACCCTGCGCGGATAGCCCGGGGTCTCTGGTTCGTGGTTTGTGGTTTCTGGTTGAGGAGAAGACCAAAGGCCACAAACCACGGACCAGAGACCACAAACCAGAGACCACAAACCAGAAACCATGAAGCCGGTAAACGTCGACTACTTACGCTGGATCGTGTTCCTCCCGTTGCTGGGCGCGTTCCTCAACGGCGTGCCGGGCGCGGCGATTCAGCGCGTGGCCGGCAGGAAGGCGATTAGCCTGATTGCCTGCACGCCGCTGCTGATCGCGTTCGCCATCTCGGTGCGCGCGTTCGTGCAGTTGATGCAGTTGCCGGCGGAGAACCGACTGTTGCTTGATCATCTCTGGACCTGGATCAGCGTCGGTTCGCTGCGGGTCAACGTTGCCTTCCAGGTCGATCCGCTGTCGGCAGTGATGATCCTGGTCGTCACCGGAGTTGGTGGCCTGATTCACATCTACTCGACCGGCTATATGCACGACGAGAAATCCTACTGGCGCTACTTCGCGTTCCTGAATTTGTTCACCTTCGCGATGCTGACGCTGGCGCTGGCCGACAACCTGCTCCTGATGTTCGTCGGCTGGGAAGGCGTCGGGCTGTGCTCGTACGCCCTGATCGGGTTCTGGTACACCGACATCAACAATGCGAGCGCCGGGAGCAAGGCATTCATCGTCAACCGCATCGGCGATTTTGGTTTCACGCTCGGCGCCTTCTTGTTGTTCTGGACGCTCAACAACCTCGGCCACGGGACGCTCACCTTTCGGGAGTTGCAGGAGCACGCGCACCTCCTCGATGGGCAGATGATCGGCTCGATGAGCGTGGCGACGGCGGTGACGCTGTTGTTCTTCGTCGGGGCCACCGGCAAGTCGGCGCAGATTCCGTTGTACGTGTGGCTGCCCGACGCCATGGCGGGTCCGACTCCTGTGAGCGCACTGATCCATGCTGCGACCATGGTGACCGCCGGTGTCTACATGATCGGCCGCACCAATTTTTTGTTCTCGATGGCGCCGACGACGTTGCACGTGGTGGCCTGGATTGGGGCGCTCACCGCATTCTTCGCGGCCACCATTGGCCTGACGCAGACCGACATCAAACGCGTGCTGGCGTATTCCACCGTGAGTCAGCTCGGCTACATGTTCCTGGCGATGGGCGTCGGCGCGTACGCCGCCGGCATCTTTCACTTGGTGACTCACGCCTTCTTCAAAGCCTGTCTGTTCCTGGGTTCGGGCAGCGTGATCCATTCGATGCATGGCGAACAGGACATGCGCAAGATGGGTGGCTTGAAGAAATGGATGCCGATCACGCACTGGACGTTCGTGCTCTCCACGCTCGCCATCGCCGGCTTCCCGCTAACGTCGGGATTTTGTTCGAAGGATGAAATCTTGTGGAAGGCGTTCTCGAGCGAGCACGGCAGCACGCCGCTGTGGCTGGTGGGGTTCGCTGGCGCCGGGATGACGGCATTCTACATGTCGCGCCAAGTCATCATGACCTTCTACGGCGAGTGCCACGCGGATCATCACACGCAAGAACATCTGCACGAGTCGCCGCCGTCGATGGCCTACCCGCTGGTGGTCCTCGCGGGCCTCGCGTTGTTTGGCGGCTTGCTGGGATGGCCGACGGCGCTCGGCGGCGGCAATCGCTTCGAGCACTGGTTGGAACCGCTGTTCAGTCATGGTGGTCATGGCGGCCATGCCGAACACGGCAGCGCGTCGATGGAGTACCTGCTGATGGCCGCGTCGGTCGGCTGCGCCGCCGTGGGCTTTCTGCTCGCGCGCGCGATGTATCTCACTAAGACGCTGCCGGTCGATACGTTCGCGAACCTCGCCAACGGCACGCTCTATCGCTGGTCGTACAATAAGTACTACGTCGATGAATTCTATGCGGCAACGGTGATCGCCTTCACCATGTTCTTGTCGCGCGTGTCCTCGGCTTTCGATACGTACGTCGTCGACTTCCTCGTCAACGGCGCCGCGACGGTGGTCCGCACCGGGTCGTGGCTCAATGGGTTGTTCGACACCTATGTGATCGACGGGACGGTCGACGGGCTAGCGACGGTGACGCTCGGCGTCGGATCACGGGTACGGCAGCTGCAGTCCGGCAGCATCAACGGCTACCTCTATGTGATCGCCGTGGCGACGGTGGTGATTCTGCTCTATCGCGTCATGTGACGGGGAACAGTTCGAAGGTGTGAACCATGGCGAATATTCTGACTTACATGACCTTCATCCCAGTCGCCGGTATGGCGGTCGTGCTGTGCTTGCCGAATCATCGGCACAACTTGATCAAGTGGACGGCGGCGATTGCCACGGTGCCGCCATTGCTGATGGCGGTCTGGCTGTTCGCCAACTTCGATCGTTCGCAGGCGGGCTTCCAACTCATGCAGCGCGCCACCTGGATCGAGTTCGGGTCGTTCAAGGCGGAGTATCTCATCGGCGTCGATGGCATCAGCGTCACCATGGTGTTGCTCACCGCGCTGCTCAGCTTCATTTGCATTTTCGCGTCGTGGGGGATCGACAAAGCGGTCAAAGGATACTTTGCGCTCTTCCTCCTGCTCGATGCGGGGATGATGGGGGTATTCGTCGCGCTCGACTTCCTGCTGTTCTTCGTCTTTTGGGAAGTCATGCTACTGCCGATGTACTTCCTCATCGGCATCTGGGGCGGCCCGCGACGCGAGTACGCCGCGATCAAATTCTTCCTCTACACGCTGGTGGGCAGCGCTCTGATGTTGCTGGCGATCCTGGCGTTGTACTTCTACAACGATCCGCACACGCTCGACATGACCAAGCTGATCGCCAACAACGGCACGTACAGCCGCGAGTTCCAGACCATCGCCTGGCTTGCGTTCTTCGTCGGCTTTGCGATCAAGATTCCGGCCTTCCCGTTCCACACCTGGTTGCCTGACGCGCACGTCGAGGCGCCGACGGCGATTTCGGTCATTCTCGCCGGCGTGCTGCTGAAGATGGGCACCTATGGCATCCTGCGCGTCAACTTTGCGATTTTGCCGCTCGCCACTGCCGACCTTGCGTACTACTTCCTCGGCGCGCTTGGGACTTGGAACATCGTCTACGGCGCGCTCTGCGCGATGGCGCAGAAGGACCTCAAGAAGCTGGTCGCCTACTCCAGCATCAGCCACATGGGCTACGTGATGCTGGGCATGGCCTCGTTCACGCAGCTCGGCATCAACGGCGCGGTGCTCCAAATGTTCAACCACGGCACGGTCACCGCCATGCTCTTCTTGCTCGTCGGCGTGATCTACGACCGCGCGCATCATCGGCAGATCGAAGGCTTCGGCGGGCTGGCGACGACGATGCCGCTGTACACCGGCGTCACCGCGCTGGCGTTCTTCGCCGCGATGGGGTTGCCGGGTCTCTCGGCGTTCATCTCCGAAGTGCTGGTGCTCCTCGGTGCCTGGCAAGCGTCGCCAGGGCTGACGGTGATCGCCGCGACCGCGGTGGTGCTGACGGCGGGCTACATGCTGTGGACGATGCAGCGCATGTACTTCGGTAAGGTGAACGAGAAGTACGCCGATTTGCCGGAGATCAACGGACGTGAATTGTTCACGCTCATCCCGCTGGGCGTCATCGTGATCATCCTGGGCGTCTATCCCGCCCCCGTGCTCGATCTGATGACCCAATCGTTGCAGAACCTCAACGAGATCGTTGCGCACGCCGTAGCGGTGAGCGGGTGAGTTGTCTCTCCGGAGATCGGCCGACTGCGCGATGAGCCTCGATAACGTACAGAGCCTGGCGTACCTTGTGCCGGAGCTGGTGCTGGCCACCACGATCCTGGTGGTGTTCATCGGCGACCTGGTGCTGAAGGCCAAGGAACGGCTGGGCGAAATCGCGTTGGTCGGTACCGCGGTGGCGCTCGTGGCGGTGGCGCGCGTATCGGGCTCGGCGGATACGTGGCTGTTCAATCGCATGATCGTCCACGATCAGTTCGCGATCTTCTTCAAGGTGGTGTTCTCGTTGGCGACGATCACGACGATCTTGATGTCGCTGTCGTCGCGCGAAGTGCAGCGGTCGAGCCAGGGCGAGTACTACGGCATCCTGTTGTCGAGCCTGCTCGGCCTGTTCTTCATGGCATCGGCGTCGAATCTGTTGATGGCGTACCTGTCGCTCGAGTTTGTCAGCCTGACGTCGTACGTCCTCACCGGAATCATCAAACACAGCCGGCGCTCGGGCGAGGCGGCACTGAAGTATCTCATCTACGGCGGCGTCGCCTCCGGCACGATGATCTACGGCATGAGTTGGATCTTCGGTTTGGCCGGCAGCATGGACTACGCGCAGATCAACGCCGCGCTCAGCCACAGCACCGGCAATCAGCTCGCGCTGTTCGTCGCCTTGGTGCTGACGTTCGCCGGCTTCGGCTACAAGATCGCCGCCGCGCCGTTCCACATGTGGGCGCCGGACGTTTACCAAGGCGCGCCGATTCCGATCACCGCATTTCTCTCGGTCGGTTCGAAGGCCGGCGGATTCGCGCTGCTGATCCGCTTCTTCTATCCGGCGATCTCGCAGTTGGGACCGAACGGCGCGTGGACTGCGCTCCCCGGCATCGAATGGCCGCAACTCGTCCTGGTGTTCTCGATGATCACGATGACACTCGGCAACCTCGCCGCGCTGTCGCAGACGAATCTCAAACGCCTGCTGGCCTATTCGAGCATCGCGCACGCGGGCTACATCCTCATGGGCTTCGTCGTGGTCAGCAACGAGGGGTTGCGCGCGATGTTGTTCTACCTGATCGCCTACTATCTGATGAACATCGGCGCGTTCCTGGTGGTGATGATCGTAGCGAACAGCACCGGGCGCGAAGACATCGACGGCTACCGCGGCCTCGCCTGGCGCGGCGGCTCGCTCCCGGCCGTGGCGATGGCGATCTTTCTGTTCTCGCTCGCGGGGCTGCCGCCGATGGGTGGGTTCATCGGCAAGTTCTATCTCTTCGCCGCCGTCATCCAGCAGCACTTCTACGCGCTGGCGGTGGTCGGCGTGGTCAACAGTGTGGTGTCGCTCTACTACTACGCGCGCATCGTGCGAGCGATGTTCCTCGATCAGCCAACGGGCGACGAAGGGGCGGTGACGGTTGGTGTGCAAGACGGCGTGGTGCTCGGGCTCCTCGCCGGCGCCACGTTGACTCTGGGCGTTTACTGGAGCCCGGTGATGGGTTTCGTCGAACGGTCGTTGCACTTTTTCGTCGGCTGACCCGTTCCCCCCCCCCGCATTTCCGGTTGACAACCCTCTCGTCCGGACGTAGTTCCGGTATCTAGAGCGGCATGGTAACCGCTCTCGCGCAGCGGGTCGAAGTTCAGAACCAATGCTCACGCGGAAAACACATCGAACAGTTGGCTTGGCGATAGCGATCGTCGCCGCGTGCGCGGCGCAAGCCGTTGCGCTAATGGACCAGCAGTTCTTTGTTTCGGACAACAACAAGCTCTACTACGTCGTCAAGATCGATGCCGGTTCGGGCATCGGCGCGCAGGTCACCAGCATCATGTTGACCACCGGCTCGGCCAATTCGCTCAACGAGACCGTCAGTCTCACCGATCCGGTGCTCACTTCGGTTTCGCTGGCATCGAGCGGCGTCACGTTGCCCGACGGGATGTTGAGCAAGATCAAACGCACGCAGATTCTGACCGGTTTCTCGTCGAATGACGTCGCGCTCTCGAATTTCGACAGCTCGGCTAACAGCGGCAACGGCATCCTGACGCTGCCCGACGGTGTTCGCTCCGTGACTTTCGACGGATCCTCGGGCGAACCGTTGCAGGCGATCACGACATCGAGCGGGTCCGGAGCAACCTTCGTCCCGGCTGCAGCCAAGGTCACCGTGAGCCGCCGCCTCGGCGGGACGACGTCGATCGGTGTGCAGGCGATCGTGTTCCCGAATCCGGTGGGCTCGCCGACGACTTCCGCAGGAGCCACGTGTGGCGGGGGCTCGTGCGCTGCCGGCATTCCGTGCGACTCGGCGAACAATGGCGGTGCCGACACTGGTGCGTGCGGCGCATGTAGCGGAACCTGTTCGAACGCCGGCGGCGAGGTGCTGACACAGAATGTGACCCTGGACGATACGAAGAACACGCGTGTCGGCAACGACGGCGGCGGAGCGACTCAAGCCAGCGCCGTCGACGGCTTCCTACTGCACAACACCTCCGACATCATCGTGTTTGTCGTCGAGGGCATGCAGGCGTTCGGTCTCAGCGCCTCCGGGTTCTCGGTGACGGGCACCTGCGTCGGTGGGACCAACGATACACACGCGTGCTCGGGCGGTGATTGCGACGGCGGCACGTGCACGGCGGGTCTCAGCGCCCGCACGGTGCTTGACACCACCGGCGACGCCGACACCGGATTCTTCAACAATCAACCGGCGCCACAGCCGACGCCGACGTGCCCCGCGGTGACCGGTATCTTGCGGAGCCTGCCTCGACGATGAGCGACCAGCGTCGACATGCACGATGGTTCGCACCCACGCTGGTGCTGATGGCACTGCTCGGTGTCGCTTCGGCAACTCGCGCCGATATCACCTCCGACCAGCCGGCCGCAATTCTCGTCTTTCCAATGATCGCAGTGTCGGGGGACGATTGTCTCGACACATTGATTCAGGTGAGCAACACCTCGAACCAGCCGGTGAACGTGCGCTGCTTCTATGTCAACGCCAACAGTCATTGCACGAACAGCGGCCGCGTCTGCTCCAGCGGTGCCGAATGCGGTGGGGGCTTGTGCTTGCCGGACTGGAACGAGACGGATTTCCGCATTCGCATTACCCCGCGGCAACCACTCGCATGGGTGGCCTCGAAAGGGCTGCGGCGCTGCGCTCCGAACGAAATCCCCAGCGATATCTGTATCCCACTCGATGGCCGCATCCGCCGCGGCCCGGGCGGGCAGAGCAACGTGCCGACTCACGTACCGCCGGTGGCGGAAGACCCATTCGTCGGCGAGCTCAAGTGCATCGCCGTTGATGATGAAGACCATCCGGTCGAGCGCAACGTGCTGGTCGGTTCGACGACGACCGAGGAAGTCTGTCAGCGTGGATGCCTCGACGTGACCCGGCACAATGCGATCGGCATCCTAGCGATCCCCGGCGCCAACAACGGTGACAATCGCTTGGTCCTTGGTGAGGAGTACAACGCGTGCCCCAACACGCTCATCCTCAACCACTTCTTCGACGGCGCGGTGGACCCTGTTACCAACGACCCCATCGAGGGTTTGCTCGCGCTGGTACCGTGCAGCGAGGACTTCGTGTTGCAAGACCAGAATCTAGCCAAAGTCATCGCGCAATTCTTAGTGTTCAACGAGTTCGAGCAGCGATTCTCCACCAGCACCACAGTGCAGTGCTTCTTGTCGCTGCCGTTGTCCAGCATCGACACCACGCAGCCGAATCGGTCGATCTTCAGTGTCGGCGTCTCCGGCACATTGGTCGGACAGACCCGCATCCATGGCGTCGGTGCTGCAGGTCACGGACTGCTTGGCGTCTTCTTTGACTCGCACGGCAATCGCAGCACCGCGGCGAATCTGCATTTCCAAGGCGTGAGCGATCACGTCGACATCATCAATCTTCCGTAGGCCCGCGGGCTGGGCAGTGTTTCGGCTTGACTTCCGGCGCTGGCCGTCGAAAATAGCCGACGCTGAAGGAGGGGGGCGAATGGTGGCCATCAATCGAGTGCGGATGTCTGGTCTTGTAGGGCTGATCGCAGTGGGGCTGGTAACGTTAGCCTCGCCCGCGGCCATTGGCGCCTTCACGTGTGACATAGTGAACAACTTCTCGACCGGTGGTGCCGCCGACATTTGCGGCGGTAGCTGTCCTGAGGGACAGACGTGCAAGCTCGCCGAGTTGCCCTGCGCCGGAGGTCTCTCAGGCACCGATGGCGCGGCCAGCGGCCAATGCAGCGCGGACGTGACCTGCGAATGCGTCGACGATCTGGCCCCCGGCATCGTCAATAGCCTGCTCAGACACCAACGGTGAGTGCGGTGATGGTACGGGTACGGAGGAGGGGAACGATGACGTTGCGCCGAGCCTTATTGATGATCATCTGCGTGTTGGCGGCCCCCGCGGCCAAGGCGCAGATCGCGTCCGATCAGCCCGCGGCCTTGGTGGTGTATCCGCTGATCTTCGTGGACGACCAGACTCCCACCGACACTCTCATTCAGTTGAGCAACACCTCGAAAGACCCGGTGTCGGCGCGTTGCTTCTACGTCAACGCCAACGGTCACTGTTCGAACAGTGGTGACGCGTGCTCCAGCGGCGCCGAGTGCCGCGGTGGGTTGTGCCTGCCGGGGTGGAACGAGACCGACTTCCGCGTGCAGCTCACCGCACGCCAGCCGATCGCATGGGTCGCCTCCGATGGCTTGGTCGTGTGCCAGCCGGATCAGATGTCCGACGATGACTGTGCTCCGCTCGATGGTCGCACCCGGCGCGGCCCTGGCGGCCAGAGCAACGTCGGCACGCGTATCCCGCCGGTGAGTGAGATTCCCTTTGTCGGCGAACTGCGCTGCGTCGTGGTCGACGATCAGGACCGTCCGAGCGACCGCAACGTCTTGGTCGGTTCCGCCACCACGGTTCAGCCCGGTCGAAATCTGCTCGACGTGACCCGTGACAATGCCGTGGGCATTCCCGCGGTGACGGGAGCCAACAACGGCGACAACACCCTACGGTTGGGCGAGGAGTATGCGGCCTGTCCCAACACGCTGATCGTCAACCACCTCTTCGATGGCGCGATGATCGAGGGGAACCCGGTGCAGAGCGTGATCGTGTTGACCCCCTGCGCTGCCGACTACAACCTGCAGGTGCCGGCCAGCATCATTGCGCAGATGCTGGTGTTCAACGAATTCGAGCAACGCTTCTCGACCAGCACCACCGTGCAGTGCTTCGCGATGCGCGCGCTGTCGCGCCTCGACACGACGCAACCCGAACGGTCCATCTTCAACGTCGGCATCGCCGGAACGATGAGCGGGCAGACCCGCATTCACGGCATCGCCGCCGGGGGTCACGGATTGCTGGGCACTTTGTACGAAGCGTATCCCGAAGCGAGCGCGGCGGTGAACGTCCATTACCAGGGCATCAGCGACCGCGTCGATGTCATCCAGCTCCCCTGAACTGGGGCGTTGACCCGGTGTCGGGCGCGGATCAGACTATGCGCGTGTGAGTGGTGGTGAGCGGGCGACTGTAATCGTCCGGAAAGGAGTCCGTCATGGCCTTGGTCAGTGGCGAAACTCTCGGCGGTCGCTCTCAAGGCGAGACCGTTGCAACCTCCACCGTCGATCAACAAGGCATTGTCGCCGGCTTGCTCGGCGCCGCCACCATCGCCCTGTGGTTTCTCCTGCTCGATAGCCTCAGCGGCCGGCCGCTGTACACGCCGACCGTGCTCGGCATCTGGGTGTTCCGCCACGGTGCAGGTCTCACCTCCCCCGACACGCTTGCCCCGTCCTTCGAGATGGCGATGTTGTTCACCTGGATTCACGCGCTGGTATTTCTCGGTATCGGCTTTGCGGTTTCTCGGCTGTTGCGGGTCGCTGAACTTCACCCCAATCTTGGCTTCGGCATTCTCCTCCTCTTCGTCGTGTTCGAGTCCGGCTTCGTGGTGCTGACGATGACGGTCGCGCAAGATGTCGTGAGCGCGCTGGCGTGGCCCGCCGTGCTGTTCGGCAACCTCCTCGCCGCGGCGGCGATGGGCGCGTACTTCTGGCGCCATCATCCGAATCTGCGCATCGAGCCGTGAGCATCATACGATCGGTCTCGAGCTCGCAGTCTCGCCTTGACATGCGGCGCCGGTTGTTCGAACGTATCGGCGCTGAAGGAGGAGGCGAATGGTGGCCGTCAACAACGTGCGAATCGTACTGGTAGCCGGGGCACTGATTCTCGCCGCGTTGCTGGCGAGCACCCCGCGCAGCGTCGCGCAGCAGTTCACGTGTGATATCGACGAGCTCTCGACCAACGGTCCGGCGACGCAATGCAGCGGCACCTGTCCTATCGGCCAAACGTGCCAGTCCGTCGAGTCGCCGTGTCCTCTCCTTGAATCGGGGACCGCGGGCGCGGCCGGCTGCGCTGCGGAAATCCGGTTCACCTGTGCGTGCCTCGTCGATCCCGGCATCGTCAACAGTCTGCTCCGGCACCAACGTTGAGAGCGACGTTCCGCATTTCGACGCACCACCGCTTGACGTTGGCGCGGCGCCCTGAGCAGAATCGGCGCTGTGCCTGATCCGTTCCCGATCGCCATCGCCCAAATCGCACCTCGGCTGGGTGACCTCGCTGCCAACCTCGGCGTGTACGAGGCGCAGCTCAAGGCGGCGCGCGGACTCGGCGTCGATCTGGTCGTCTTCCCCGAGTTGTCGCTCACCGGCTACTTTCTCAAGGACATGGTGTCGACGGTGGCGCTGCGGCTCGACAGCCGCGAGGTCGGCAAGCTGCGCGCGCTCAGCCGCCGCACCGCCTTCGTCGCCGGCTTGGTCGAGGAGACGCCTGACTTCAAGTTCTACAACAGCGCGGTCTACTTCGAAGACGGTGACATTCGCCACGTGCATCGCAAAGTCTATCTCCCGACGTACGGCCTGTTCGACGAAGGCCGCTACTTTGCCCGCGGTGACCGCATCCGGACCTTCCCTTCGAAGTTCGGCCAGCTCGCCCTACTGATCTGCGAGGACATGTGGCATCCGTCGACGGTGTACGTGAGCGCTCTCGATCACGCGGTCATGGTGTTGTGTCCCTCGACCAGTCCGCTGCGCGGCATCAGTGACGGTTGCGAGCAGGACGACAACGCTCGCTATTGGGAAGGCCTCAATCGCACCTACGCACAGATGTTTTCGCTCTTCGTCGTCTACGCCAACCGGGTCGGGTTCGAAGACGGCGTCGGCTTTTGGGGCGGCTCGGAGATCATCGATCCCAGTGGCCAGCCGCTGGCGAAAGCCCACTACTACGAGCCTGATCTGATTGTCACCACCATCAATCTCAAACGCGCGCGGCAGCGGCGGGTAGTATCACCGATGTTGCGCGACGAGGATGTCGACCTGACGATCAACGAGCTGCTGCGAATTCGCGACCGTCGTACCGAGGCCGCACTGATCGCGGCCCGCACGCCGCGCGAAGCCACTCGTCGTGCTGCCCGCCCGGCGCGGGTACGGAGGACCACGCGGTGACCGTGGAGGCCTTGCGCAAACCGCACGCAGCGGTGTCGGCGCGCGTCGCGATCCCCACCAATCCGCCGCTGTTGCGGCGGATCTTGACCGCGTTCATTCGCGACGAAGTGCGCAAGGTCGGCATCGAGCGCGTCGTCATCGGCTTGTCGGGCGGTGTCGACTCGAGCGTCAGTGCGCTGCTCGCGGTCGAGGCCCTCGGTGCGGACAACGTGCTCGCCATCAAGATGCCGTACAAGGCGTCGAGCGTGGAGAGCGTTGAACACGCCGATGCGCTGGCGGCCGTCGGCGGCTTCCAACTCATGCAGGTAGAGATCACCGCGCAGATCGACGCCTACTTCGCCGGCTTCCCCGACGCCGACAATATGCGCCGCGGCAACAAGATGGCGCGCGAACGCATGACGATCCTCTACGATCACTCGGCGCGCTGGAAAGCCCTGGTGCTCGGCACCAGCAACAAGACCGAGCTGCTGCTCGGCTACGGCACTCTGCACGGCGACATGGCGTCGGCGCTCAACCCGATCGGCGATCTCTACAAGACCCAAGTGTGGGCGCTCGCGCGGGAGATCGGTGTGCCCCGCAGCATCATCGACAAGCAGCCGTCCGCCGACCTGTGGGCCGGACAGACCGACGAGGCGGAGCTCGGTTTCAGCTACCGCGAGGTCGATGCGCTGCTCTACCACATGGTCGACCTGCGCTATGCGCGTGAAGAACTGAGCGCGGCCGGATTTGCGGACCAGTTCGTCCAACGAGTCAGCGACATGGTGCGCCACTCGCAATTCAAGCGCCGGCTGCCGGTGATCGCCAAGGTATCCAATCGCACCATCGATCGCGACTTCCGCTACGCGCGCGATTGGGGCCGCTAGTCCGTGACGACTCGCATGGATCTTCTCAACAACTGGCTCGCGTTCGTCACCTCGCATCCGTTGCTCAGCGCCGGGGCGTTTGTGCTCGGGGTGCTCGCGCTCGCGGTGGTGCGCCCGCTGCTTCACCGCACGCGCGTGCGCGCCCATCTCGACGCCTCGCTCACCCTCATCAGCGTGGGTTTCGTATTCGGAGCCTTGTCAGCATTGGGCGGCGGCAGTGCCGGCGGTGTGGTGTTCCTCGATGCCTACGCCGTGTTCGTCGCCGCCGTCGCCATCGGAATTGTGCGCACGGTGCTGGTGCTGTTCGTCGACTTCTACATGCGCGAGCGCAAGGGCGCGGCGATCTCGACGATCTTCCGCGATGTCGCCAGCGTCATCACGTACTTCATCATCATCTTGCTGGTGCTCCGCTACACGCTCGACATCAACGTCACCTCGCTGATCACCACGTCCGCGGTGTTGACCGCCATCGTCGGTCTCGCGCTGCAAGATGTTCTTGGTGGCGTGATCAGTGGTCTGGTGATCGAGATGGAGTCGCCGTTCGGCCGCTCCGATTGGATTCGCGTCGGTGCCTTCGAAGGGCAAGTCGTCGAGACCGGTTGGCGGACCACCAAGATCCGCACGCGCGTGAACGAAGTGATCACGCTGCCGAACACGTACCTGTCGCGCGAGCCGGTGGTGAATTATTCGCGTCCCGACCCGCGGTATGGGGATACGCTGCACTTCGACGCCGCGTACGAAGCCACGCCGGACGAGGTGAAGCGGACGGTGATGGCGGTGTTGACGGAAGAGCGAGCCGTGTTGACGGACCCGGCACCGGAAGTGCGCACGCTGCGCTTCAAAGATTTTGCGATCGAGTATGCGGTCCGCTACTGGCTCGACCAATTTGGCGAGCTCGATCGCATTCGCGACCGGCTTACCACCAGTCTGTGGTACGCGTTGCGGCGGGCTAACGTGCGCATCCCGTTCCCGGCGCGCGAGAGCTATCTCGTGCGCGAGCAACCGGTCGCCAAGCTCGACCGCGGCGATGCCGTTGCTACCCTGGCGGCGGTGCCGCTGTTTGCGGCCGTGGGCGCCGACAATCTGACAACCTTGGCCACGCACGCGCGGCGACTGATCTTCGGGCGCGGCGAGCGGATCGTGCGCGAAGGTGATCCGGGCGATTCGTTCTACGTCATCGAGCATGGCTCGGTGGCGGTGGTCATCGGCGGGCGCGATGGCATACCGGAACGCACGATTGCGGAACTGCACACCGGCAACTTCTTTGGTGAGATGTCGCTGCTGGCGGGTGAGGCTCGGTCTGCCACCGTGGTGGCGCAAGAGGACGTGGCGGTCCTCGAAGTCGGTCGCGCCTGCTTTCAGAAAATTCTGATCGCCGATCCCGCCGTGCTCGAACCGATCAGCCAGATCGCCGCGCGCCGCCTGGACGAGCAGCGCGAGCATCGCAATAGCCGACAAGCGATGCCTGCCTTCGACAACGACCCAGCTGCGCAGCGTCTGCTGGAACGCATCAAATCATTCTTTCGCCTTTGAGCCCGCGTTCAACGATCGGCGAAAGCCGCGGCTTGTCGCGTGCGACAGGATCGTGGTAGCGTCCGCGCCGCTTGCTGAAGGACCAATTGATGCGGAACGCCAATCCCAACTACATCGTCGCGCTCTTCCCGCTCTTGCCCATGGGCAATGGTAGTAGAAGAGATATCGCGCGTGTCCGCATCTGACGACGAATCAGAAAGAGGCCCTATACCGGAGGCCGCGGACGCGTGAAGCGTTCGCGGCCTCCGGCGTTTTGGGGGAACTCTTATGGCAACCAGAGCAGAAGTTTTAGACCCGAGTGAATCGATCCGACTGCCCGGCGGAGTCGTGGAGTTGGCACTGCTCGCCTACCCCGTGGTGCTGCAGCAGATGTCGGACACGGCGATGCGCGTGGTGGACACCGCGATCGTCGGCCATCTCGGTGTCACCGAACTCGGTGCCGTCGGTTTTGGCGGCGTGTGGCTGTGGACTTTGACCTGCGGTTTTGTCGGCGTCGCCACCGGCGTGCAAACATTCGTGGCACAAGCTTTCGGTGCCGGCCACTTTAGAGAGTGCGGCGGGTGGATCTGGCAGGCATTGTATGCCCTGTGGCCACCGGCGCTCCTGTGGATCGCCGCGTTGGCGCTCGCGTTTACCCCGTTGCTGAACATGCTCGGGCCGTCCCCGGAACTCGGCGCGATGGCCGCGCGCTACGTTCACGCCAGTTTGTTCGGCGCACCCGCGATCGTCGTCGCGGTCGTCTTCACCTCGTTCTTTCGCGGCATCGGCGATACGCGTACGCCGCTCATCGGCGCGATCGTCGCCAACCTCCTCAATGCGGTGCTCGCGGTCGGCTTGGTGTTCGGGCGCTTCGGCTTGCCGATGTGGGGCGTCGCTGGCGCCGGCATCGCGACGTCAATCAGTAACTGGAGCTACGCGATCATGATGCTGCTCGCGGCGCGTCGGGCACGGACCGCGCGCCGCTATGCGACCGCGATGGTGCGCCCGCAGCTTGCAGCGATGTGGCGATTCACCCGCACCGGGGCGCCGATCGGCGGCCAGTGGGTACTCGAAATGATCTCCTTCGCGCTGTTTTCGACCATCATCGCGCGCATGGGCGATACGTCGATGGCGGCGAGCCAGGCGATGATTCAACTGCTGTCGCTGTCGTTCATGCAAGCCTTCGGGTTGTCGATCGCGACCGGCGCGCTGGTCGGGCGCTACATCGGCGCGAAGGATTTGGAGGCGGCCGAGCGCAGTCATTGGTCGGCGCTCAAGCTGGGCGTGGCCTTCGCGCTGGCGGTCACTGTCGTGTTCTTGGCCGTGCCGGAGGTGCTGCTGGGTCTCTTCAGCAACGATCCGGAAGTGCTGCGGCTCGGCCGGCCGCTGCTGGCGCTGGGCGCGCTGTTTCAATTGATCGATGCGGTGGGCATCGTTGCCAGCGGTTCATTGCGCGGCGCCGGCGACACCCGCTGGCCGTTCATGGTGCAGACCGCGCTTGCGTGGCTCGTGCGTTTGCCGGTGGTGTACGTGCTCGCGGTCGTACTGGAGCGCGGCGTCATTGGTGCCTGGTTCGGCGAACTGATCTTCGTGACCATCCTGTCGTTCGTGTGGATCATGCGCTTTCGAGCCGGCGCCTGGCGATCGATCCGCATCTGACTAGGGCGCAAGCTGCAGCAACGCGGTCAGCGGCAGCTTGGCGATGCGGATATCGGAACGCACCAGCATGCCGACGATCCACGGATAGTCGCGTCGAATGTTGCTGGTGTAATAGCTCGCGTACAAGCAGCCATCGCGCAGGACGACTCCCGCGTACGAGGTGTCGCTCGCGCTGGGAAAATCGGAGAGGTAGACGAGTCGATCCGCTTCGACCGCGAACAGCGCTGTGCGCTTGCGGCTGAAGACCCCGCCGAGTTGGGTGTAGCGCCCGCGTCGGCCGGGTTGATAGCGCGCCACCGCGAAGAGTCGGCCGGCGTGTGCGAACAACGCCGGGCCGTCGAGTCGTGTCACTTGACTCTTTGCGTAGTGCCACTCGGTGTACGGCGGCGCGGCGACGGCGATTAGCGTCGATGCATCCGGGTTGCCCCACGGATTGTCGGGCGTCACTTCCAATCGTGCGGTGGCGAGCAGGCGCCCATCGGGCAAGAACTCGATGTCGGTTTCGTCGTTGCCTTCGCCATCGTTGATCTGCGACACGATCGTCCAGTGCACGCCGTCGGTTGACGTGAGCAGGATCGACTTGCCGTGCCGATGCCAGTATGCGGCGACGTACCAACGCACGCCGTCGCGCGTCTTCGGCCGCCAGAACAGCCAGCCGGGGTGATCGATCGTCTCGAACGGGCTCCAGCGCACGCCATCGTCGCTGATAGAATAGACGGTGCCGTACGGGAGCGCGCGTAGTCCCTTGTTGGGCAACGCGTAGAGGAACAAGCGGTCACCGATCAGCGCGAACTTCGGATCGCGAATATCTTCGCCGGGAATGTTCAGCTCCGCCAGCTTCTCCCACGTGCGCGCGTCGCGCGAGCGTCGCACCACCAGCGTGCAGCGCGTACTGCCCATGTGGAACGGCGAGGCGGCATGGATCAGGTAGAAATGATCGCGCCACCAGATCATGTCGGTGTTCGAGTTGTGCAGGCCGTCGGCAACGGCATCCCAGGTCTCGATCTCCAACTGCGGGTCGACGCGTGACCGATTCGGTCGCAGCAGCCAGTACGCGAGCAACGCCACAGGCGGCGCTGCAATCGCGCCCAATCCCACCATCAGAAGTTTCAATCCGTTTAGCACGCGCAGCGCGCCTCAAGATGACAATGGGAATTCACCACGAAGGCACGAAGGCCACGAAGCACGGACTCTTCGCTCCCATTTTCGTGCGCTTCGTGTCTTCGTGGTGAAGGCTTTGGCCGATCAAGATTAGTCTTTCGTAACCGGCAAGCCGGCCTCGGTCCAGCCGCGCCAGCCGCCGTCCATCGAGACTACATTGGTGTAGCCCATCTTCTGGAGATTGTCGGCGGCCAGCGCGGAACGAAAACCGCCGCCGCAGTACAGCACGATCGGCGCGGCATGATCGGTGATCGCGGCTTCGATATCGCGCTCGATGATCCCTTTGCACAGATGCTGGGCGCGCGGCAGGTGGCCGTTGGCCCACTCGCTCGCTTCGCGCACGTCCACGAGGTGGAACGGCTCATCGCGATCGAGCATGGCCCTGACATCAGTGATGGTGACTTCGCGGATGCGCTGCTTGGTGTCTTCGACCAAGCGCAGAAAACCCGGTGCGTGTTTCATTGCGACTCCTTTATGGCCGTGGATCGGGCGGCGGGGCGTGGAGTGGCAGGCTCAGGGTGAAACGCGTGCCGCGACCTGGCTGACTGTCCACGGCGACGGTTCCACCGAGTGCTTCAGTGAGTCGGCGAACGATGTAGAGGCCGAGACCGACTCCGCCACCGCGCGGCGCTTGGGTGGCGGCTTGGCGAAACATTTCGAAAATCTGCGACAACTCGTCGGCGGAGATCCCAGTGCCGGTGTC
Source organism: Deltaproteobacteria bacterium (assembly GCA_016178705.1). NCBI lineage: Bacteria > Pseudomonadati > Myxococcota > Myxococcia > Deltaproteobacteria bacterium. Next base: position 111,673 of record JACOST010000006.1, read on the forward strand.
ATTCACGGTGAACACTACGCTGTTGCCTGTCGGTTCGCGTGCGGCGGTGATCGTGACCGCGCCTTCGTCGGTATATTTCAGCGCGTTGTGAATCAAGTTGCGCAAGACCATTTCGAGCTTGCGACGATCGCTGCGCAGCTGCAGATCATCGTTCAACTCCCACTGCAGGCGGACCCTTGGCTTATACCAGTCGGCGGGCAGGTTCTCTTCCAGGCTGGCGAAGATATCGGCGAGGCCAAAGCTGCTGAGCTGCAACTGAAGAACGCCAGCCTCGATGCGGTTGATGTCGAGCATCGACTGGATCAGATCGAGCAGTTGCAGCGCATGCTGGCGGACCCGCCGCAGGGCATCCTGCGATTCGGCCGGCTCAGTCAGCACGCCATCGAGGAGGAGATCGACGAAGCCGATGATCACGGTGAGCGGCGTGCGGATTTCGTGCGAGACGGTGGCGAGGAATTCCGACTTGGCGCTGTTGGCGCGTTCGGAATCGATGGCGTGACGATACGCCGCGAAGCGGTAGGTATCGATCAGATGCGCCCCGAGAGTCGTGAGCGCCGCGTTCATGGTCAGGATCGCGATGCCGTACGGCATCGGCAACATCAGTGTCGCCCCGCCGCGCAATACGAGCAAGTAGCCGAGCAGGCTGCCGACGCTGACCAACCCCTGCACGCGCCAGCCCCACGGGAACATCAGCACCAGCCCGGTGAGGAAAATCATCTGCCCCATCACGCACAACTCGCCCAGACCGTGGACGCGCACGAAGTAGAGACAGAACGCGAAGCTGAGCGCGGTGTTGGCCAGCCCGGTGATCGGGCGCGCGCGGTCGGGCATGGTGCGCACCAAGCGAATGTTCGCGCCGGCCACGAACAGCGCCGTGACGCACATCACGATGATGGCCGTCGAGCGTTCCGGAAAGTAGAGCCAACCGAGCACGCAGGCGAACCCGAGAAATCCGAGCAGCAGCGCCCACGCCAACGGCACGCGGCTGGCCACCAGCGCGCGCATCTCGTCGCGGTAGGTTTCTTCGAGTGTCCGACTCGTCTCCGTCGCGCTTCCGCCTGGTGTTGCCACCCGCATCATGCCGGAGCAACCCTAGCATTTTGATTGGAGGCGGGCGAAGAGAGCGGGGGCTCGTGACCTGCGGGGCTTTGCGCAAGAAGGCCCTCGATACGTTCGCGTCGCTCACTACTCGGGCAAACGGATTGTGGCAGAAAGTGAAGGAGAACCGCTTCCCCGAGTAGCAGGTCCGATAAGAAGCCGAAGGCTTCGTATCGAGGGCTGCGTATCGAGGGGCTCACTTCTTGCGCACTGCGACATCCGAGTGAGCTATCGAGCGCCACTCAACCGGGGCTTGCGTCGCGGCGGTCTTCGGATAGCCTCACGGAAGCGGAGGAACAGGCATGATCGATCTCTACACCTGGACGACACCGAACGGCCGCAAGGTTTCCATCATGCTCGAAGAGACCGGGCTGGCGTACAATGTGTTTCCGGTGAGCTTGCCCGAGCGGAAACAGTTCGAGCCGGCATTCACCGCGCTCAATCCGAATCAGCGCATCCCTGTGCTGGTCGACCACGATCTACCCGACGGCCCGCTCGCCATCATCGAGTCGGGGGCGATTTTGATTCATCTCGCCGAGAAGACCGGAAAATGTCTGCCGCGCGACGTACGCGGCCGCAGCGAGGTATTGCAGTGGCTGATGTTCCAGATGGGCGGCATCGGCCCGATGATGGGGCAAGCGGGTTACTTCGCCAATACCGCCGAAGAGAAGATCCCGTTCGCGATTCAACGCTACATCAATGAGTCGGTACGATTGATCGGCGTCCTCAACACCCGCCTCGCCGACCGCAACTATCTCGGCGGCGAGTACTCGATCGCCGACATGGCGACGTATCCCTGGGTCGCCGCCGGCTGGGGCATCTTCAAGACGATGATGCCGGAACAAATCGGCAAGCTCGGCCACGTGCAGCGCTGGCTCGACGCGGTCGCGGCGCGACCCGCAGTGCAACGCGGCATGGCCGTTCCGGTGGCCTAAACCGGTTTACTGCGCCAGCAAACTGCGCGCGATTTGCGAGATCTGGATCTCGTCGGTGCCGGCATAGATCTGCAGCACCTTGGCGTCGCGGCAGAGTTGCTCGACTTGAAACTCGGCCATGTAGCCGTTGCCGCCGAAGAGCTGCACGGCTTCCAGCGCCACTTCCATCGCCGCCTGCGCCGAGTACAGCTTGCACGCCGAGGCTTCGGCGAAACTCATGCCCTTGCCGTGCTCGGCCATCTCGATCTGGCGGAACACCATGTTCTGGATGTTCATGCGCGCCACTTCCATCTTGGCCAGCTTGAGCTGAATGAGTTGGAATTCGCCGATCGGACGACCAAAGGCCACGCGCGTGCGCGCGTAGTCGATGCATAGTTCGAGGCACTGCTGCACGATGCCCAGCGCCATCGCCGCGACGCCGGTGCGCTCCATCGAGAATGTATCCTTCGCACCCGAGCGCGCACGCACGTCCTCGGTCTCGCCGATCAGACGGTCTTTGCCGACCTGCACGTCTTCGAGAAACAACTCGCCGGTCGGCGACGAGTGCAGACCCATCTTGCGCATCGGCTTCGACTGCGTGAGGCCGGGCATGCCCTTGTCGAGGACGAAGTTGAGTATCTTGCGATCCTTCGCATCGTTGCCTTCGTCGAGCTTGCAGATGAACACGATCGTATCGGCATACGGACCGTTGGTGATGAACGTCTTGCTGCCATTCAGCACGTAGCCGTCGCCGTTACGCCGCGCGCTGGCCTTCATGCCACCGAAGGCGTCGGAGCCTGAGCCGGGTTCGGTGATCGCCCACGCGCCGATCTTTTCCAGCGTGAGCAGAGGCAACCCCCAGCGCTCCTTCTGCCGCAGCGAGCCCTTGGACATGATCGCCGCGGCGGTCAGACCGACGCTGACTCCCATCGCCGTCACCATCCCGGGGCAGTAGCGGCAGAGTTCGATGATCGGGATGATCGACATGCCGACGGCTTCGCCGCCGCCTTGCGAGGCTTTCGCTGCGTCGGCCACCGATTCGCCGCGCTCGCGCGCCTTGTCGCGCGCGATCTGGCGTTCGAAGCGCGCGCGCGCCACTTGGTCGAGCCCGAAGGTCGCCATCATCTTGCGCAGAATGTCATACGGCGGCAGATCGCCATGTTCGAGCGCTTCGAGGTTTGGCTTGATCTCCGCCTCGATGAAGCGACGCACGGCGTCGCGGATCATCTGGTGTTGCTCACTCCACTCAATCATTGCTGGGGACTCCTTCGATGCGAATGCTGCCCAAGGACATACGCGATGTACGCGCGACGGTAAACCAGCTTCCTGTAAATCGGGCGGTCTTGCACAAAAGCTCCCAGCAGTGGCTCCGTCATACCGGCGAAAGCCGGTATCCAGGCGGAGCGTGGAGCGCGATCCTGGATTCCGGCTTTCGCCGGAATGACGAATGGAGAGAGCGTGAAAGAGAACCGCTTCCCCGAGTGCCTCACCGAGTAGAAGCCGAAGGCTTCGTATCGAGGAGCGGCGTATCGAGGGGCGACACCTCGCACCGCCACCCTCTAGCCGCGAGCCCCCAAAGCGCGCTACAAGCGGCGCACGCGAGGAGAACCAATGAGCACACCGAGCCGAGCCGAAGTCGAAGCCGCATTCAAGCACTATCTCAAAGTCGGCGCCGAGCAACACGACTGGAACGCGTGGGCGGATCTGTTCACCGAAGACGCACTCTACGTCGAGGTGCAGTACGGCACCTTCCACGGCCGCGAAGCGATCCGCAAGTGGATCACCGAGGTCATGGCGACTGTACCCGACATGTATTTCCCGCCGCCCGATTGGTACGCCATCGATGGCGATCGGGTCATCTTCTATTTGCAAAACGTGCTGCCGAACCCCGATCCGAAGGGCCAGCCGTTCGGGTTTTCGAACGTGACCATCCTGCGCTACCGCGACGGCCTGTGGTCGTACGAGGAGGACATCTACGACGTGCGCGCCAGCATGCGCGTGAAGGAGTTGTTCAAGGCGGCGAAGAAATAGTTCGTGGTCTCTAGTTTGTGGTCTGTGGTTAGAGAACTAGGGACCAGGGACTAGGGACCAGGAACCAGTTCGACCGGAATCCGCGTGAAGCTGCGGAAGATGAAACTCGGGTGCAACGGTAGGGGCTCTTCGTCGGCGCGGTGAAAGTCTTTTGTGTGACGCACCAGCGCGCCGATCGCGACTTGCGCTTCGAGGCGCGCGAGGTTGTTGCCGAGACAGAAGTGCGGACCGAAGCCGAAGGCGAGATGGCGATTGTCGTCACGCGCGATGTCGAAGGCGTTGGGGCGATCGAATACCGACTCGTCGCGGTTCGCCGATCCGAGCCAGACCAGCGCGTTCTGCTCCGCCTCGATCGTCGTGCCCGCAACGTCCATCCGCCGGGTCGCGCGGCGCACGGTCACTTGCACCGGCGAGGAGAAGCGCAGGACTTCGTCGATCGCGCTCGCAAGCAATTCGGGCTGCGCGCGCAAGCGCGCGAGCTGATCGGGATGGCGCATCAGCTCGATCGCCGCGTTGCCGATCAGTGTCGTCGTGGTTTCATTACCGGCGACCAGCAGCAGGGTCAGCATCTGCAGCATCTCGTCGAAACTGAGCCGTGACCCTTCGATCTCGGCGGCGACCAGTCCGCTGAGCAAATCTTCGCGCGGCATCCGGCGACGCTCATCGACGAGCCGCGAGAAGTAGGCCCGCATCTCGTCGAGGATTGCCAGCTCACGAGCGATGATATCGGGCGGCTCCGGACCCATGATGCCGAGGCCGAGATTTTCCACCAAGCCGTCGGACCAGTGCTTGAATTGCTCGCGATCCTCCAACGGCACACCGATCATCTCGGCGATGACGATCACCGGCAGCGGATAGGTGAGCGCTTGCACCAGATCGACGCGCCGCTTGTCGAGCGCGTCGGCGAGCAACTCGTCGGCGATCGCTTCCATGCGCTGCTCCAAGCGCCGGATCATCCGCGGCGTAAAGGCTTGGTTGACGAGGCCACGCAGCCGCGTGTGTTCCGGCGGGTCTTGCATCAACATGCTCGGTGGTAAGTCTTTGCGCACCTCAACGCCAGGCGGCGGCGGGAAGATGCTGGACCACGCGGTCGGATCTTTGAGAATCGCTTGAATGTCGTCGTAGCGGAACACCGAGAACAGCGGCAGTCCTTCGTGCGCGAACACCGGAAACTCGCGTCGCCCGCGCGCGTACAACGGAAACGGATTCGCCCGTACGTCGGGATCGAACGGATTGAAGGAGAAGGGTTCCTGGTCCATGGTTTGTAGTCTCTGGTTTCTGGTCTCTGGTTTGCGGTTTGTGGGTGGTTACTTGAACTTCGTGCCGCGCAGGTTGGAGGTCTTCAGGTACTTCATGAATCCCGCGATCAGTCTTTTGGTCGATTGGCAGAGCTCGGACAAGCGATCGAATTGTTCCTGACTCACATAGGTCTGGTCCAGGGCCACGTAGAGTTGCGCCTCGACTTCACCGGTGGAGCCCTTCGCCACCGCTAGAAACTGTCCGAATTCCGCGGAGCCGCTGCGTTCGAATCCTTCCGCGATGTTCGACATGATGGAAATGGCGGCGCGCCGCATCTGATCCCGCAGCGCGAAGTCCTTCGCGAACCGCCCTTCGGCGGAGAGTGCGTACACCGCCCGCGTCAGCTCGCGTGCCTTCTGCCACGCTTCGATGTCCTCAAACCGCCGAATGGTGGCCATATCATCCCTCCTCTCAGAGCGCTTTGCAGCGAACCAAAACCAGAGACCAGAGACCACGAACCAGAGACCAGAGACTAAACCCGCGCGCCGACGAGCGCCTGCAACGCCTGCGTGAGGCCATCGACGCTGAGGTGGAACATCGGGAAGAGTTTGCGCACGAGTTGCACGGTCTGCACGTTCCAGTACGGCGTATCTTCGGGATTGAGCCATACGGCGCGATCGAAGTGCTGGGCGATACGGTGCAGCCAGACCACGCCCGGCGTCCGCGTCGTACGGCGCGGATCGATGTTGCCGAACGGTTCCAGCATCTCGGCGGGGTGCATCGCGGCATCGCCGACGATCACCACCTTCCAGCGCTCGTCGAGTCGCCGCAACACATCGCCGGTCGGGATGGCGTCGGCGTGCAGCATCCGCGCTTTGTTGAAGACGTGGTCGTAGACGCAGTTGTGAAAGTAGTAGGGCTGGAACTCGCGCAGGCTGTGATCCTCGTGCAATGCGGTGAGCAACTGACTGACCGGCTCGTAGTACGGCTCCATCGTGCCACCGACGTCCATCAGCAACAGCACACGCACGTCGTTGCGGCGCGGTGCGCGGAACACCAATTCGATCTCGCCGGCGTTCTTGCATGTTTCGTCGATGGTTTCGTCGAGATCCAACTCCGTCGCGACGCCGGTGCGCGTGAGCTGGCGCAGGCGACGCAGCGCGACTTTCATCGAACGCAGGTCGAGCGACGCGTCAGTGCGATAGTCTTTGAAGCGGCGCTCTTCGGCGACCTTCATCGCCGAACGGCTCTTCGCCGGTCCGCCGACGCGAATGCCGGTCGGATGTTGGCCGCCGTGGCCGTACGGTGACTTGCCACCGGTCCCCACCCACTTGTCGCCACCGTCGTGGCGGCCGTCCTGCTTCTCCAGCGTTTCGAGGAAGCGGCGCATCAACTCGTCGGCGTTGAGCTGTTCGAGCTTGGCGAGATCTTCTGGCGACAGGTTGGGAAAATTCGTCGGATCGCGTAGCCACTCCATCACTTGCTCGGCGACGTCGTCGAGCGCGCCCTCGACGCCTTTGAACACGCGGCCGAAGACGCGATCGTAAGCGTCGAAGTAGGTCTCGCTCTTGATCAGGCACGAGCGTCCGAGATGGTAGAAGCGCAGCAGACTCGATCCGTGCAGGCCTTCTTCCAGCGCGCGCAGAAACGTCTGCCACTCTTGAATCGCGACCGGCACCCCTTCGTCGCGCAATCCGTAATACAGAGGGAGAAACATTGGCTTCGCTCACGATCCCTTCACCTGGGCGGCTACCATGTTTGCCGCGCTACGGAAAGACGTGCGGAGCAAGCCAAAGTGGATGCCCGATCCCTGTAGGGGCGACGCATGCGTCGCCCGCGAACCGACGTGCCCACTGCGGAGAAGACGGAGGGCGATGCATGCATCGCCCCTACGCTTCAGAGAAGATCGCACATTTTCCCGCCGCATTACTACGGTGCAGGGCCGGCAAGCAATGCGTTCACTGTCGCTGACACCTCGGCGCTGCTCAGAATGCTGAAGTGACTTTCTTTGAAGCCATACACCTTCTTCGCGGCGTGTTGCGCGGGCTGGGCGAGTTCACTCGATAGCGCGACCGTGCCGTCGTTCGGTTCGCGCAGCAGCAACGAGTGTCCATCGTAGCTGAACAGCAGGTAGTACGGGCAGGGCAGCGGAGTGCCGAATAGCTCGCTCAGAAACGGGCTGCCGGGCGCCATATCGGTCCACATGGGCATGACGACCGGAGAATGCTCGGCACCCGCCGCCGCCGCGGCATAGCCGTTCCACGGGCTGGAGATGCTGATGAACTCGGCGACGAGGTCGCCGCTACCGTTGGCCACCAGCCCGTTGATGGTGGCGCGCGAAACCAAACCGCCCATGCTGTGCGCGACGATAGCGATGCGCTGGAACCCGTAGCGCACGGTGAGCGTGTTCAGCCAGCGGGCGGCCCCCCGCGCCGTCACGTCGAGATCAATCCCCGACGGGTAGTAGAGAACCCAAGGCTGGAACTTCGAACGATCGAGATGGGCGATGAGGTAGCGCCAATCAGTCGGAGTGCCGCCCGCGCCGTGTACGAACAAGACGGGAATCTTGTGCGGATCGAACGGTTCGAGAAAGTAGAAACCGGCGCCGACTTCGAATAGGAACTCCACGGGTTGCCACAAGCCGAGATTGCCGTTGTCGGCTGTGAAACGCGGATCATCGAGGCTGACCACCTCGCCGAGCGATACCGGTGGAAGCTGAGTCCCGCGCTTGCCGAGAGCGGGAACCGCGAGCGGAACACTCGGCCGCAAGTGCGACTCGGACCCGATCGACACGTCGAGGCCCTTGATCGTTTGGCCCGCGTCGACGCGCACATCCGTGGGCTCTCCGTAAGAGGCCGCGAGTTCCTCCGGCTCGTAGGTGAAGTTGCGGTTGCGATCGACGAACGCCACGATCTGATACGTGCCCGGCGGCACGGCAAAGAAGTAGGCGCCCGAGCGTTCGAGCACGAACGAGTCGACGACTTTGTCCGGCTGCGTGGTCGAGAGCGCCACCACAATCGGTGCGTCGTCATCGTGCGGGCGGGTCACGTGCCCGCCGATGAATCCGAATTCTTCGATGCGCTCAACGTCCTTGCGCAGCTTCCGCAGCGCGCAGCCGTCCACCAGCAGCGTGGTTGCGATCATCGCCGCGAGTAGCATTCTGCAGCATGCGTGGTTCACGGCTGACCTCACAGGGCGGGCTTCGCCCCGCAGGTCAAAGTGAAAGTCCAAAGTCGAAAGCGGCTGACAAGATTCTTCGCGTGACGCGGCGCCTTCGCAGCGGTTTGGAAACTGGCCCTCGATACGGTCGCTTCGCGATCTACTCGGGCAAACGGGTCTTGACCCTCTGCGAGCCGGAACAACCGCTTCCCCGAGTAGCGGCACTGAGTAGAAGCCGGAGGCTTCGTATCGAAGGGACGCGTATCGAGGGGCTACCTGAGCTGCAAAGCCTATCACAACAGAGGTTTCTTGATTTTGTCGGGAGATATCCAACCTTCGCGGGCGAAGAACTCCGACAAGTATTGCGCCGCTTTGTCGGCGCTGCGGCCCGCCATCGCGTCGATCGCGGTGCGATACGCCTTCACCCCACCGATGCCGGCATTGGCGACCGCCATTCCAGCGGTGACGCCGCCTTGAGCCGCGGCCCCGGCGCCCATGGTCACTGCAGCTCCCGGCATCTCGCCGCTGTCCGCGTGGGTTTTGAATTCCATCAGCGTGCGGTAGCCGTCCCCCGATGGCGAGAGGACTTGCACCTGGGTGTCGATCTTGGACTGTCCCGCGCCGAGCCCGATCACCAGCCGCCGTAACTGATTGCCTTCGTCGATATCGATGAAGTGCCCGGTGATCACCAGCGCATTCGACGGCACGGAAGTATTCTGATCCGCGCGGTGCGCCGGCAGTCCGAGCTCGGTGATCTGTTTCACCAGTTCGTCGGCCAGCCGGTCGGACACTTGCTGCGCGATCTCCTCGTTTTGCTCGGTTTTGTTCGTGCTCTCGGCGGCATCGTAGGCCTTTTGGAACAGCCCTTGGTTCGCGCTGACCTCGTTCAAATTCACGGCGAACTTGTACACCAACACGATCCCGGGCGGCGGCAGATTCGTCGCGAAGGTCTCTTGGATCGGCGTCACGTTGGTCGTGGCGCAGCCCGCCAAGGCGACCACGATTCCGATTGTTCCCAGGGCTTGTTGTCCTCGCGTCATCATTCGTCCTCCTACGCAGCGGACTCAGTTCGAGCGCACTATCCAACATCATCAGCGGGCCACGCAAGGCCTGGCGGGCGAGACGGCAGGTGCACCGCGGTCGGACTTTCGAGGGTGACGCCACGCATCCGCAGCGGGATCGCAGATCCTCCATTGGCTCGTGCGTGGAGGTGTGTTACGAATTTGTGCTTGGAGCAACGAATCGGGCAAATCGAAAAGGAGGAACTGTCGATGAAGAGACGATTTCACCTACATGCGATCGCCGGCATCTCGGCGGCGCTGGCCGCGTTCATCGGAGCCACTACTCCGGTGATGGCAGCGGACAAACCCAACATCATCGTCATCATGGGAGACGACATCGGTATGTGGAACATCGGCGCCTACCATCGTGGCATGATGGCCGGCAAGACGCCGAACCTCGACAAGATCGCCAAAGAGGGCATGTTGTTCACCGACTACTACGCCGAGGCGAGTTGTACGGCGGGTCGCGCGAACTTCATCACCGGCGAACTGCCGATCCGCACCGGCATGACCACGGTCGGCCAGGCGGGCGCGTCGGTTGGCCTGCCTGCCGAGGCGGTGACCATTGCCACGGCGCTCAAGGACATGGGGTATGCCACCGGCCAGTTCGGCAAGAATCACCTTGGCGACAAGAATGAGTTTCTGCCCTGCGTGCACGGCTTCGACGAATTCTTCGGCTACCTCTATCACCTCGATGCGATGGAAGACCCGGCGCATCCGAACTACCCACAGGATCTGTTGAACGTCGTCGGCCCACGCAACATGGTTCACTGCTGGGGCGCCGACAAGGACGACCCCACCGACATGCCGCGCTGGGGCAAAATCGGCAAACAGAAGATTGAAGACGCCGGCCCGCTCTATCCCAAACGGATGGAGACGGTCGACGACGAGATTCGTGATCTCGCGCTCAAATTTATCGATAAGGCCAAGGCGGACGGCAAACCTTTCTTCGTCTGGCTCAACCCGACGCGCATGCACATCGTTACCCATCTCTCGGAGAAGTACGAGAAGATGCGCAACTCGGAGAATGGCTGGTCGGAAGAAGAAGCCGGCATGGCCCAGCTCGATGACGACATCGGCTTGGTGATGCAGAAGCTCAAAGATCTGGGTGTGGACGACAACACCATCGTCGTCTTCACCACCGACAACGGCACCGAACTCTTCACCTGGCCCGATGGCGGCACGACGCCGTTCGCGCAGTGCAAAGGGACGGTCATGGAAGGCGGCTTCCGCGTGCCCGCGATCCTGCGCTGGCCCGGCCACGTCCCGGCGGACTCGGTGCAGAACGGCATCATGTCCGGCATGGACTGGTTCCCCACATTCGTCACCGCGGCCGGCAATCCGAACATCACCGCAGAGTTGCTGAAAGGCAAGAAGATCGGCGACCGGACGTACAAGAACCATCTCGACGGCTACGATCAGACCGCCATGATCACCGGCAAAGGTCCGTCCACCCGCCACGAGATCTTCTATCTCGGCGAAAGCACCGTCGGCGCGGTGCGCATTGATGACTACAAGTATCGTTTCATTGACCAACCCCAAGGCTGGCTAGGCGAAAAGACCCATCCAGACGTGCCCTACCTGATCAACCTGCGCCTCGATCCGTTCGAGCGTCAGGGCTGGCCCGGCAATGGGACGAAGGACGGGGCGCAGCAATACTTCGATTGGTTCAAGTTCCAATTCTGGCGCTTTGTGTTCGTCCAGCAAGTGGTGGGCAAAGAAATCCAAACCTTCCTCGACTACCCGCCGATGCAGCGGGGCGCGAGCTTCAATCTTGACGCCGTCAAAGCGGAGATGGGCAAACGGATGGCCGAAGCGGAAGCCGCGGCTAAAGGCACCGGCCAGTAACCGCAATGACCTTCACGGCGGGCGGCTCGCAAGGGTCGCCCGCTCATGCTCTCTCAACGTTTCGCGATGAGCCATTGCTCCTCCGGCCCGCTTGGCGCTAAGGGAGCGGCCAGGAGGACGTGTTATGAAGAAATTCGGGGGCGCTGTTTCGCTTCTGACGTTGGCTGCGTGCTTGGTGGCGCCGGTCGCGTACGCTGGATCAACGAAGTGTACGATGAAGTTCGATCTCAAAGAGTGGGCTGCGTTGTACGAGAGCGCGAAGGGCACTGGCAAGATCACCTGCGACAACGGGCAGTCGGCGTCGGTGACGATCCAGGGGAAGGGCGGCGGGCTGGAGGTCGGGAAATTCGAGGTCAAGGACGGCCGCGGCTCGTTCACCGACGTGTCTAGCATCGACGAGCTGTTCGGCAAGTACGTGGCTGCCGACACCAGCGCCGCGGCAAAGAAGGCGGCGGATGCTTGGGTGATGACCAAGGACAAGGTGTCGCTCGGACTTGCTGGCACCGGCAAGGGCTGGGAACTCGGTTTCTCTATCGACGAGTTCGTCATCGAGAAGGTGAAGTAGGAATTCGCACGGCGACGATTCGAGTCGCCTCGCGACGTGTTGGGGCTCAACGCGGAAAACTTTTCTCGAGGACGGCACCGGTCTCGGTCGGGATTGCCGTCTCAGATCGTCTTGGTCATGTTGGTTACATGAGAAAAACGTCGCTCCGCGGACGCGAAAGCGCAGCTCTCGACTCTGGTGAGCGAGGTGCAGCACAAGCACCGACGCGTCATCATCGTCCGCCATGGAAAACCTTGCGTTGCGATCGTACCCGTCGATGTTGCCGCGGCTGCGTCCCGCACGGCAAGCCGGCCGAAGGGACTCACACGTAACGAGGTTCGGCATCTGTTCCGCGCGCTGGGAAAGAAACCCAGTCGCCGCCCTCCTCGGTACTCGCCGATGACGATGGTCCTCGGGGCAGCGGCAGCGTAGCTGAACCAACGCGTACCGCCGCGCCCGGACGCACCGCTGATGCGCCCATCGCAAAGGTCGTCTCAAAACTACGGCAGCCAGGGACGGCTGTCGCCACCGATCTTTGGGAGATCAGGCTAACCAAGCTGGTGGTGGCAGGCCTCTGTGCCTGCCGACTTGAGTTTTGATGCGCACTCCGCCGCGACGGGCCATGGCATCAATGGCCGAGTGATGGTAACGGAGTGTGCCGTTCCGCCGCTTTGCGGCGGGCGGGGGAACGTTCGAAACCAAATGACGAGGGGGTGCATGATGATGAAGCGATCAACAGTGGTTGTCAGTCTTGTGGCTGTCCTTGGGATGTCTCTGCGTGCGAAGGCTGGAGCGGTATCCGATGGCGAATACTCGGGCGGTTTTCTCACGCGCTCGACCTTCACCGGCGACTTCAACGGTGATCGCAATTACTTGGCGGGGAAGGGCATCACCTTCGATGCGACCATGACTCAGGTGGAGCAAGGCGTCGTCTCCGGCGGTAAGAACGGCGAATGGGAGTACGGCGGGCGCGGCGATGTCATCGGCGTTCTCGATACCCAGAAGCTGGGGTTGTGGCCCGGGGGATTTCTCACCGCCGAGCTCGAAGGCAATTGGTCCGACTCGGTGAACTTCAAGACCGGAGCACTCAGCCCACCGAACGAAAATCAACTCTTTCCCTTGCCGAGCGGTGACAACATCGCCTTGCCCGCATTGAATTTCGCGCAGTTCCTCTCGCACTACGCCGGTGTCGTCGTTGGGAAGCTGGACGTCATGTCCGCCGACAACAACGAGTTCGCCCACGGGAAGTACGGGAAGGGAGATACGGAGTTCTTGAATACGTCATTCAACGTCAATCCGGTTGCCTTGATGGCGCCGTACTCAACGTTGGGCACGGGGGTGATCGTCCTGCCGACCGCGGATCCCCACCAGGCCATCGTCCAGTTCTCCGTGTTGTCGGCCACTGGCAAGCCAAGCACGACCGGTTTCGACAATTTCAAAGGGGCGATCTTTGGCAGTGAAGGTCGCGTACGCACCGATTTCTTCGGCCTCACCGGCCATCAACTCGTCGGTGGGATGTATTCAAACCGACAATACACGTCGATCGATCAGCGCCTCGGCTTTGTGATCGAGAACCAGGCCTTGGTGAAACACGACGGCACCTGGGCGGTCTACTACAACTTCGACCAGTTTTTGTATGAAACCGACAAGGCCGCGGGCAACGGTGTTGGCCTGTTCGGACGCTTCGGTGCGTCCGCAGGCAACCCGGTTCCGGCGCAGTACATGTATAGCCTCGGCGTCGGCGGCAAGGGCCTCATCCCTACTCGCGACCTCGATCGCTTCGGCATCGGCTACTACTACCTGAGTATCAACAACCCCACGTTGCAAACTCCGATCGGAACCACCTCATTCTTGCGCGACGAGTGGGGGTTCGAGGCGTTCTACAACGTCGCGCTCACACCGTGGCTGTTGGTGACACCCGATGTCCAAGTCGTCGGGCCGACTCAGAAGCACCGCATCGTCACCGGTCCCCTCGGCAAGCCTGGCCTCGATCCGGAATTCATCGGCACCGCGACCGTCCTCGGCGTGCGGATCCAGTTGATTCTCTAACGCGAACACGGCCGATCGTCCGCTCTGTGTTGGGGCGACGCATGCGTCGCCCGCGCGAATTGCCGCGGCGGCTGACATCAGATGAAGGAACGAATCACGATGCAAGCAACGAAGCGAGTGACGGCGATCAGTTTCCTGCTAGCCGCGACGCTGGCTGTGACCGGTTGCGCCGGCTCCAAGGGTTTCAAGGGAGCCGGCGCCTTCGAGGTCAAAGACATCGCCGAGTCGGCGTACATCTACGCCTTCCCGATGATCGGCAACTACAAGGCGATGTCCGAGTTCGCGATCGACAAACAGTCGAGCCAGTACAAGGCGCCGTTCAACCAGATCGCGAACGAGGCGCGCGTGGCCACGCCGAAGGACACGGCAGTGGTCACTCCGAACAGCGACACGCCGTACTCGCTGCTCGAAATGGATCTGCGCGCCGAGCCGTTGGTGCTCTGTGTCCCCGAAGTCGAGAAGCAGCGATACTATTCGGTGCAGCTCATCGACATGTACACCTTCAACGTCGGCTACATCGGCAGTCGCGCTACCGGCAACGGCGCCGGCTGCTACATGGTCGCGGGCCCGCGGTGGAAGGGTACGGCGCCGGCGGGTGTCGCCAAGGTGTTCCCGTTCGAGACTGAGTTCGGACTGGCGATCTATCGGACGCAGCTTTTCAATCCCACCGACATCGACAACGTGAAGAAGGTGCAAGCGGGCTACAAGGTGCAAACTCTCTCGCACTTTCTCGGACAACCCGCGCCCATCGCCGCTCCCGAACCGAAGTGGCCGGCCTTCAGCGAAAATGCTTTCAAGACAGATGCGTTCTCCTACGTGAATTTCTTGCTGCAGTTCTGTCCCGTCGTGCCGGCGGAAGCACACGTCCGCCAACGCTTCGCCGAGATCGACATCGCCGCGGGTCGACGCTTCGATTTCGAGAAGCTGTCGCTCGAAGACAAAGTCGCGGTCGGGATCGGCATCCGCGACGCGTTCGAGAAGATCAAGACCAAGCGCGAGGCGATGGGCAAGGATGTCAACGGCTGGCGCGTCGGGGCCGCGTTTGGCGACCGCGCTTTCTACAACGGGGACTATCTGCTGCGCGCCGCCGCCGCGCTCGCCGGCATCTTCGGCAACGACGCGGTCGAAGCTCTCTATCCGATGGCCGCGACCGACAGCAAAGGCGACAAGCTCGACGGCGCCAAGCACCGCTACACGCTCACGTTTCCGGCAGGTCAGTATCCGCCGGTGAACGCGTTCTGGTCGGTGACGATGTACGACGGCAAGACGCAGTTGCTGATCGACAACCCGATCAATCGCTATCTGATCAACTCGCCGATGCTGCCGCAGATGAAGAAGAACAAGGATGGATCGCTGACCATCTACGTGCAGAAGGATTCTCCCGGCAAGGACAAGGAGTCTAACTGGCTGCCGGCACCGAACGGCCCGATCTACCTGGTGATGCGGCTGTACTGGCCGAAGCAAACCGCGCTCGACGGCGAGTGGAAGCCGGCGCCGATCATGCGCGTCGACTGAGGGAGGAACCCATGAACCTTCGCAAGTCGTTGGCTACATTCGTTGCGCTGGTCGCGATGCTCGTCGGCGTGGCGCACGCGCAGGAGGCGAAGCCGGCGTCGGACACCCAGGAGAAGGCGTCGCTGACGGAGATCAACAAGCAGCTCAGCAACCCCGTCACCAGTTTCTGGTCGCTGACGTTCCAGTTCAACAACTACAGCCTGGAGAACGATCACTGGAATCACAACATGCAGTTCCAACCAGTGCTGCCGATCAGTTTGAGCAAGGATTGGAACCTCATCAATCGGCCGCTGATCCCAGTCTACAATAGCGCTCCGCATCCGATCGGCTCTGGCCGTTTCACTCAGACCACGGGCTTCGGTGACTTGGCCGACATCGAGATGGTGTCGCCCGCAGATTCCGGACCGTGGCTCCTCGCGCTGGGCCCCACCTTCATCTTCCCGACTGGATCGATGTTCACGGGTCAGGGCCACTACCAGGCCGGACCCGCCGCGGTGCTCGGCTATCTCACCAAGGACTACATCGTCGGCGTGTTCCCGCAGCAGTGGTGGTCGGTCGATGGTGGGAGCCGCAAGGCC
Source organism: Deltaproteobacteria bacterium (assembly GCA_016178705.1). Classification (NCBI taxonomy): domain Bacteria; kingdom Pseudomonadati; phylum Myxococcota; class Myxococcia; species Deltaproteobacteria bacterium. Next base: position 127,709 of record JACOST010000006.1, read on the forward strand.
GTGAGTCAGATGAATCTCCAGCCCTTCTACGCGTACTTCCTCGGTGAAGGATGGAGTGTCGGCTATTCGGGGAACGTGTTGGCCAACTGGCACGCGTCCGCCGGTGATGTGTGGACGCTGCCCCTCGGCCTCGCGCTCTCCAAAGTCCAGAAGCTCGGAATCCTGCCCGTCAAGTTCGCGCTCGCGGGGCAGTACATGCCCGTGCACCCGGGCGAGTTCGGGCAGGAGTGGAACATCCAACTCGTCATCACGCCGGTGATCCCGAAGCTGTTCAAGGGAACGATCTTCTAGTGAAGTGCGACACGCGGATGGGTTCTTATGAGCGCGTGCATCTCACGCAGAACCGGGAGGGCGAGGCTCCCGCCGAGCCGATCCGCTCTGCAATACTATGCGAGAGCGGGAATTCAACGCACAGGCGCGGAGTTACCATGTGTTCGGTTGGAGTGAGCTGAGAAAGATGGGAGCCTCACCTTGTGCACGCGGGACACGCCAAACGTGGCCGCAAGATTGTTGCACCAAGAAGGGAGGCTCCCATGACCAAGGTAGTGCAGCGACCCGA
>JACOST010000007.1 GCA_016178705.1 Deltaproteobacteria bacterium
ACAGGCGCACGTGACTCGCATCGCGGAACTCGAACAGATCCACGCAACGCAAACGGAGGACGCGCATCTCTGGCAGAACCGCGCCGCCGAGCGCGAAGCCGAACTAGAAGCCGCGCGCGCTGACTGGACGCGGCAACTCGAAGCGGCGCACGCTCAGACCAAGACCGCACAGACAAAAGTCAGCGCGGCAAACGGCCGCCTGCAAGCGCTGACAGCGGAACGCGCCACAGCGCAGCAGCAATGCACCGCCGCTGAGCGGCAGTTGGCGACGGCGCGCGGACAGCTAGAACAGCAGCGGGCCGCGGCCCACACCGCTGCGCGCGCGTCGGCCACCCGCTTGACCGCACTTGAAGCCGAACGGCACGCGCACGTGACTCGCATCGCGGAACTCGAGCAGGTCCACGCAACGCAGGCGGACAACGCGCATGTCTGGCAGAGCCGCGCCGCCGAGCGCGAAGCCGAACTGGAAGCCGCGCGCGCTGACTGGAGGCGGCAACTCGAAGCGGCGCGCGCTCAAGCCAAGGCCGCACAGACGAAAGTCACCGCGGCAAACGCCCGCGTGGAAGCGCTGACCGCGGAACGCGCCTCAGCGCAGCAGCAATGCACCGCCGCCGAGCGGGAGCTGGCGACGGCGCGGGAAGAACTGGAACAGCAGCGCGCCGCAACCGAAGTCGCCGCGCGCGAGTCGACCGCCCGCTTGGCCACACTCGATGCCGAGCGACAGGCGCACGTGACTCGCATCGCGGAACTCGTCGCCGCGGCAAACGGCCGCCTGCAGGCGCTGACAGCGGAACGCGCCACGGCGCAGCAGGCCGACGAGCAGGAATTGGCGACCGCGCGCGCAGATCTGAAACAGCAGCGCGCCGCTGCGGAACTCGCACAGAGCCAGCTCCGTCAGTTGCGCGATCAACTCGCCGCGGCCGACACCGCTGCGCGCGAGTCGGGTGCCAGCTTGGCCACACTCGATGCCGAACGGCACACGCACGTGACTCGCATCGCGGAACTCGAACAGATCCACGCGACGCAGGCGAAAGACGCGCATGTCTGGCAGAACCGCGCCGCCGAGCGCGAAGCCGAACTGGAAGCCGCGCGCGCCGACTGGACGCGGCAACTCGATGCGGCGCACGCTCAGGCCAAAGCCGAACAGACGACAGTCACCGCGGCAAACGGCCGCCTGCAGGCGCTGACGGCGGAACGAGCCACAGCGCAGCAGCAATGCACGGCCGCCGAGCGGGAGCTAGCGACGGCGCGCGGAGAACTTGAGCAGCAGCGCGCCGCGGCCGACACCGCTGCGCGCGAGTCAGCCACCCGCTTGACCGCACTCGAAGCCGAACGGCACGCGCACGTGACTCGCATCGCGGAACTCGAACAGATCCACGCAACGCAGGCGGAGGACGCGCACGTCTGGCAGAACCGCGTCGCCAAACGCGAAGCCGAACTGGAAGCCGCGCGCGCTGACTGGACGCGGCAACTCGAAGCGGCACGCGCTCAAGCCAAGGCCGCACAGACGAAAGTCACCGCAGCAAATGGACACCTGCAAGCGCTGACAGCGGAACGGGCCACAGCGCAGCAGCAATGCACGGCCGCCGGGCAGGAATTGGCGACAGCGCGCGGAGAACTGGAGCATCAGCGCGCCGCTGCGCAACTCGCAAAGAGCCAGCTCCGTCAGTTGCACGATCAACTCGCCGCAGCCGAAACCGCTGCGCGCGAGGCGAACGCTCGCTTGGCCACACTCGATGCCGAGCGACAGGCACACGTGACTCGCATCGCGGAACTCGAACAGATCCACGCGACGCAAGCGGAAGACGCGCATGTCTGGCAGAACCGCGCCGCCGAACGCGAAGCCGAACTAGCAGCCGCCCGCGCCGACTGGACGCGGCAACTGGCGGATGAACAAGCGCGCGTTGCCCACGCGCTCGACGAGGTCGGCACGCTAAGCGAGCGGATTCAGGCGCTCGACGCAGAGCGCGGCGCGGCGACACGCCGCCACACCGAGACCGAGCGACACCTGATCGCGGCACGCGGCAAGGTGCAACAGCAACGCCGCGCCGCTCAACGCGCGGAGCGACAAGTCCACAAGCAGGACGCCGAGCTGGCTGAGCGCGATGCGCGCATTGCACAGATGGCGGACACGCGAATCACCGACGCGGAGGGGTTGCTTCGCTGGCAGCAAACCGCAGAGCAGGCGCAGGGCGAATTGGAGGCGACCCGCACATCTTGGACGCAGCGGTGGAACGAAGAGCAAGCGCGGAACGCCGCGATCGCCGAGCAGCTCAGCGACCTCGCCGCCGATCGTGACGCGGCGGACGCCGGCGGGGCAGCCCTCACACAGGAGCTGATCGCGGTGCGTGGGCTGCTCGCCGAGAAGCAGGCAGCCGCCGAACGGACGCAGGCGCAGTTGCGATTGCTCGAAGCGCAGCTCAGCACACGCGAGGCTTCCGGGCGCGAACTGGGCGATCGCCTCGCCGCGCTGCGGGTTGAGTTGAGCGAACGTGACGGCCGCATCGCCGAGATCGACGCGCTGCGCGCGGCGGAGGCGGAGGCATTCAGCAACTCGCGCGATGCGGCTGCCGAACGTGAAGCCGAGCTGGTGACGGCGCGCGACGATCTCGCACGAGCCCTGGAGGTGGAACGCGCTGGTGCCGCCACTCTCTGTGAGCGCCTTGGCATTCTCGACGCGGAGCGAGGTGCCGAAGCGCAGCAGCACGCGAAGGCCGAACGAGACGTCGAGAAGGCCCGCGACGAGTTGGCGCGTCAGATCGCCGCATTCGAGATTGCCTCCGATCGCGTCCGCGAGTTGGAGGCTCAGCTCACCGCGCGCGACGCCACGAGTGGCGAACTCAGTACCCGGCTGGAGGCCGCTCACACGCAGCTTGCGGGCCTCGACAATCGCGTCGCGCAACTCGACATCGAGCGGCAGGCGACCGAACGTCGTCGCGACGCTCTCAAACGCCGACTGACCACGGCGCAGGACGAGTCGATGCGCGGGCAGACGGAGCTGGCGGCGGCGCGGGCGGAGATCGACCTCCTCACCGAGCGCTCCACGGTGGGCGAGGCGGTCAAGCAGGAGCTGGCGGATCGCGTCACGCTGCTGGAAGCGGAACTCGACGCGCGGGACACCGTCATCGCACAGTCGGAACACTTGCAGGCGACCGAAACGGAGGAGTCGCGCGCCGCGCAAGCAGCCGCGGCGGAGCGCCACACCGACTGGGAAGCGGCGCGCGCGCAGTGGGAACAGGAGCTAGCCGCGGAGCGGGCACAAACGATGGCCGTTCGCGAGCAGGCGACTGCGCTCGCTGATCAAGTCCACGATCTCATCAGCCAACGCGATGCGCTCGAACACGAACGCGACACCGTTCGGCAGGAACTTACCGCTACCCAGCGTGAGCGCGCGGGAACGCGCGGTGCGATCGCGGACGCACACGCGCGGTTGCACACGATGACCGAGCAGGTCGCCGCGGCCGAGGCCGCGGGGCTCGATCTGACCGTGCGCCTGGCGGCGCGAGAAGCGGAGCTGCGCGAGCGCGACGAGCGACTGGCGGAGATGGCGCAGCAGCACACGGCGATCACAACCGCCCTCGAGACGGTGCGCAACAAGTTGTCCCAGAACCGGACGGTGTTCGAGAAGACCGAGACCCGGCTCCGCGCGTTTGAGGAACGAGTCGTCGCCCGCGAAGCTGCCGCGCGCGACCTCGCCGCGCGTACGACGGCACAGGCGGCGGAGCTACGCGAGCGCGAGGCCCTCTTGGACAAAGCACGCGACGAAATGGCACAGCGCGAACAGAGCGATGCAGAGGAGACAGAGCGCATCATCGTGGCCGCCCGACGGCGCGAAGACGAATTGCGGGCGGCCGTCGAAGCCCTACAGCGTCAGCTCGACGCCTTGCGAGGAGAGCCTGACATCAAGCCCGTGTCGATCGCCGCGGCGGAGTTGCAGACACGCGCGCTAGAGCAGCCCCTGCCGCCGCGCACAGATGAATCGCCGAACGCGAAGCAGCCCGACATCACGCCGCCGATCGCTGCGCCGGGCCACAGACTACCGACTGCCGCCGCCACGCTGCCCAAACGCAGCAGCGTACCCGCGCGCACCGGACGATTGCCCAACGAGGCAACTCGCCTGCAGCGGGCGCAGGTGGCATTCCTCGCGACGAAGATTTCGCAGATCGAGCCTCAGTTCATTCAGACCGCGCAACCGCCAGCCATTCCGAATCTGCCGACATCGATCGCCACCGCCAAGCCACCACCCGACAGCCTCATCCAAGGGGCGAGGCAACCGTCCCGCTTCGCGAGTGGTGCGCGCCGTCTACTCTCGCTACTCGGCGTCGGCAAACGGGAGCAAGACGGCGGGCGGGCGGATATCGATCGGCAGATCTGAGCGCACACGCCGGGAGTCTCCTTCGTTCTCGTTCGACCGATTGCGGTCAATTTCGATCACCAACTGACACCACTACTGACACCGCGCGAGCACTTGCCGACGCACACGATTGACGCCTCAATCTCGTTTGACGCGATACTAGGCACTGCCACTTCAGGCTGCAAGCATTGATGATTGGGTCTGCAGAAAAAGAGCGCGCCCTGCCTGATTCGAACAGGCGACCTTCTGGTTCGTAGCCAGACGCTCTATCCAACTGAGCTAAGGGCGCGTAGCAAAACGGTAGGACCGCCTCGCAAGTAACACGAGCCGCACAGGCGCGCAAGATATGCGCGCGGCGGCTTTGCACATGAGCTAGCCCCTCGATACGCAGCCCTTCGATACGTAGCCTTCGGCTTCACTCAGGACTGCTACTCGGGGAAACGGTTTTTTCTCTCGCACCCATTCAACATCCGTTTGCCCGAGTAGTGAGCGGAGCGAACGTATCGAGGGCTTCCTTGTGCAAACCCACCCCGGCAGAGATCACGCCGCCGTTTCTACGCACGCGTTGCGGGCGATGACGCGACGCCGAAGACGCGCTCGAAGTGCCAGCGGTGCTGCGGTGTCGCCACTACCACTGCCACTAAGTCTCCGTCCGGCCCGATCAATGTCGCCGCTTCGCCAGCTTCCGCGGCGGGCAGGTCGCGCAGCGCGGCTTCCTGTCCGCTGCGCGCCCGCCGGGCGCACTCAGCGTCGATCGCGATCTCGCGCAGGTGACGCAACGCAGCGCGCAATCCGATCAATGACTCGACTCGCCCCGCTTCGATGTCCTCCATGCTGACTGCCTCGGCGAGCGTGAACGTGCCGAACGCGGTGCGCCGCAACGACTCGACATGCGCGGCCGTCCCCAGCGCCGCACCGATGTTTTCGGCCAACACGCGCACGTAGGTTCCTTTGGAGCAGTGTACCTCGAACTCAATCGCCGCATCGCCGCCGCGCCGCAGAACCAGACGGTGGATGACGATCGGCCGCGCGTCACGCGCGACCTCCTTACCGGCGCGCGCGAGTTTGTAAAGCGGCACACCGCTCTGCTTGATTGCGGAATACATCGGCGGCGTTTGCATCTGCGGGCCGCTGAGCCGCTGCGCGATGAGGTCGAGAGCCGGCGGCGTGAATGCCGGCACTGCTACCTCGCGAGTCACCCGTCCGGTTCGATCACCGGAGTCGGTCGCGACACCCAACCGAATGCAACCGACGTAGACCTTGTCGGCGACGTTGAGGAACTGCGCGATCTTCGTGCCGTCACCCACGCACAGAGGCAACACTCCGGTGGCGAACGGATCGAGCGTGCCGAGGTGGCCGACCTTGACGCGCAGACGGCGCTTGACGAGACGCACGACGTCCGCCGACGTGCACCCCGCTGGCTTGTCGACAATGAGGATTCCGTCCATCAAGAGCGCGCAAGGGCGCGGTCAGTCGCGCGGCTTGATTGCCAGCGGCGCGTCGACATCGGTCGGAGGTTCGCCTACGCGCGCGTCGTTGACCTGGTGGGCCTGGTCGTCTTCGCGCAGTAACACGGCCAAACGTTCCGCGCGCTCGAGCGATGGATCGAACACGAAGGTGATGTCCGGCGCAAAGCGCAGCCCCAGCTGACGCGTGGCTTGCGCCTTGATGAAGCCACGAGCGCTGCGCAGCCCGGCGAGCGTGCGCTCATGCGCCGCGTCGTCACCGAGGCAACTGAAGAATACGCGCGCATGTTTCAAGTCGGGCGTCATCTCCACCGCGGTGAGGGTCACCATCCCGACGCGCGGATCCTTGATCTCGCGCGCCAACAGTTCCGCGATCACCGCGCGCAGCGCGTCGCTGACTCGTTCGGCTCTGTGTCCGCTCATGGGAGTTCAACCCTTCGCTCAACAATGAAGCACTTCGATTTCGTCCGGGCCGACCTCGGCCAGCTGCATCCGTTCGATGAATTGGACCACTTGCCGCAGCGCCCCTTCGACGTAGGGCGCGTCGCTGCCCACCTGCGCGACACCGAGCACGGCGCGTTGCCACAAGTCTTGGGCATCGCACTCGGAAATCGACACGTTGAATTCATTCGCCACGCGCGCTTTGATTCGCTTGATCACGCCGCGCTTGCCTTTGAGCGAGTGATTCTCGGGCAGGAAGAGTGTGAGTTTCAGAACCCCGACCACCACGGAAGGTCTCCCACACTCCGGCCACTGGCGGGAGTGCGCCGGTCGCTAGACGCGGCGCTCGGCGCCCGCGGCCTTGCCTGCCAGCGGAGTCAGGCGGCGCGCCACCGCTTCGGTCTCGAAGGTCTCGATCACGTCGCCCGCCTTGACGTCTTGGTAGTTCTCCAACGTCATGCCGCACTCGTAGCCGGACAGGACTTCGCGCACGTCTTCTTTGAAGCGACGCAGGCTGGTGACCTTGCCGGTGTAGACGACGACGTGGTCGCGCACCAAGCGGACGTTGCCACCGCGCACGAACTTGCCATCGGCGATCGACACCCCAGCGACGGCTCCGGCGCTCGGGATGTTGAAGATCTCGCGCACTTCCGCGCGCCCTGTCGTCTTCTCGCGCATCGTTGGTTCGAGCAAACCCTCCATCGCATCGCGCACGTCGTTCACGGCGTTGTAGATGACGGTGTAGAGGCGCATATCGACGCCCTCGCGTTCGGCCAGATCGGCGCCCTTCGACTCCGGCCGGACGTTGAATCCGATGACCACCGCGTTCGACGCCGACGCCAGCAACACGTCACTCTCGGTGATGCCGCCCACCGAGGCGTGCAGGACGTTGAGACGCACCTCGTCGCTCGACAGACGCGACAGCGCCTCGGACAACGCTCCAACCGAGCCCTGCACGTCGGCCTTGATGATGACGCGGAGCTCTTTGACCTCGCCTTGCTGAATCTGCTCGTAGAGATCTTCGAGCGATACCTTGGCGGTCTTGACCAGATCGACCTCGCGCTGTTTCAGACGCCGATGCTCGGCGACTTGACGCGCCATGGCTTCGTCTTGCACCACCACGAAACCGTTGCCGGCATCCGGCACACCGGTGAGACCGAGAATTTCGACGGGGGTCGAGGGCCCGGCAGTCAAGATCTTGCGCCCCTTGTCGTCGACCATCGCTCGCAGTCGGCCGTACTCACCGCCGCACACGAACGGATCGCCGACTTTGAGCGTACCCTCCTGCACCAGTACTGTGGCCACCGGTCCGCGCCCGCGATCCAACTTCGCTTCGACGATGGTACCGCGCGCTAGCGTATCGGTCGGCGCTTGGAAATCGAGGATCTCGGCTTGCAGGAGCAACATCTCCAAGAGTTGCTGAATGCCGTCGCCGCTCTTCGCCGACACCGGGACCGTGATGGTGTCGCCGCCCCAGTCTTCCGGCACTAGTCCATGATTGGCCAGATCGCGCTTGATCCGTTCCAGGTCGGCTTCCGGTTTGTCGATCTTGTTGATCGCCACGATGATCGGCACGTTGGCGGCGCGCGCGTGGTTAAGCGCTTCAACCGTCTGCGGCATCACCCCGTCGTCGGCCGCCACCACCAAGATGACGAGATCCGTCACCTTCGCGCCGCGGGCTCGCATTTGAGTGAACGCCTCGTGACCAGGAGTGTCGAGGAAGGTGACGTGTTTGCCGTGCACATCGACGCTGTACGCGCCAATGTGCTGCGTGATCCCGCCGGCTTCCTGCGCGGTGACGTTGGTCTTGCGGATGCGGTCGAGCAGCGACGTCTTGCCGTGATCGACGTGGCCCATGATGGTGACCACCGGGGGCCGCGGTTGCTTCGGGACGTCGTCAGCCGCGACATCGCGATCACCTTCGAGTGCGCTTTCGGCGTTGAAGGCCACGTTCTCAACGTTGTACTCGAAATCGGACGCAATCAGCGTTGCCGTGTCGGCGTCGAGCACTTGGTTGATGGTCGCCATCATGCCCGCGTCCATCAACTTCTTGATGACCTCGCCCGCCTTCACGCCCATCGCCTTGGCAAGCTCCCCGACGGTGATGATCTCGGAGATGCGCACGACGCGTTTGCTGGCTTTGGGCGTGGTGATCTCCGTCTTCTTCAGCTCCTTGCCGGGCAGCGCTCGCTTCTTGCGCGGAATCTTACCGAAGCGCGTATCGCGGCCACCCGGCTGGTCGGCAACCTCTGGCTTTGAAATGACGCGACGCTTTTTCTTTCGGCGACCGTCTGCCGCGCCTCCCTCCCGCGCTTCCTCAGGTGGAAAAGCCGCAGGTGCAGCTGGCGCGCCGGCGGGCCGTTCGCGTTCCGGACGTGCGGCAGGCTTCGGCGGTTCAGGCTTGCGCAGATCGATGCGGCCGAGCACGCGCGGGCCCCGCATCGCCTCGCTCTCCATCATCGGCCCGCTGGTGCGCGACGGTGCCTTGGGCTTGGGCGCGGGCGGAACCGGTGGAACCGAGATCACGCGCGGCGGCGGGGGTGGCGCCGCAACCGGTGCCTTCGTCACCACTGGTGCCACCGCCTCGGTCAAACTCAACGGCGGCAACACGCTGGGTTCGGCCTCCAACGGCAACATGGGTTCCGCCTGGGTCTCGGGCAGACTGAAGGTCTCCACCTCTTCTGCGTGCGACACCAACGGTTCGACGGCGATCTCGGCGGCTTGATCATCCATCCCCGAGGTCGGCGCGGCGCGCCGGCGAATGACGCGCGTGCTGACGCGACGTTCGACACTGGTTTGCCCTTCGTCGGTCGTCACGGTGCGTTCTTCGCCGACGGAGACGGTCGGCTTCTCGACGATAAGCACTGCATTGTGCAAACGCTCGACTTCGTCGTCGGTCAGTGAACTCTGCGCTTTTTTCCCGAGAATCCCCAAGCGCTCGAGCTGGGCGAGGAGGTCCTTCGCTTCGAACTTGCGATCGCCGACGGACCATTCCTTCGCCAGCGTGTTGATGCGCTTCGCCGCCATGGACTCCCCTCTATAGCTCCGATTCGGCTCGCAGGCGAGCCACCAGCGTCTGGCGCTCGCTGCGACTAACGGCGCGCTGGAGCGAGCGCACCGGGCCCTTGCGGCCCGCGAAGCGTTCCCAGCATTCCGCCGAGCGGTGCAGATACGCGCTGCGACCCGATGCGTGGCGGATCACCGGCGTCAAGGTGCCCTGCGGGTCTGCCGCGATGCGCACCAACGCGGCCTGCCCGGCCCGCGCGCCGCAGCCGATGCAGGTGCGGAGCTGCAGAGTTTTGCTCACGAGGCCTCGCCTTCGGGGGGCGCCGGCGGGGCGGCTTCGGCGGCAGCCTTCGCCGCGGCGGCGTTCGCGGCGGCGGTGGCGACGGCTTCGGCGGCGGCGATTTCCGCCAGTCGCTTCAGCTCTTCAACATGCGCCCGCACCGCTTTGAGAACCGCGGGCGCCTTTTCTGGTCCGATGCCGTCGATGTCGGCGATCGTCTGTTCGTCGCTCGCCCCGACCTCCTCAGCCGACTTGAACCCGTACTGGTACAGCAACTCGGCCGCGACATCCCCCAGGTTCGGAATGCTGGTGATCGCCGCGCGCGCGCGGCGGGCTTCGTCTTCGGCTTCCGCTTCACTCCGGACATCGAGCTTCCAACCCGACAGCCGGGAGGCTAGGCGGACGTTCTGTCCCTTTTTTCCGATGGCGAGCGAAAGCTGATCCTCAGCCACGATGACTTCCATCACATGATCGTCTTCGTCCATCACGATCTTGGACACCTTCGCCGGGGCCAGCCCGCGGCACACGTACTCCGCCGGATCGGGTGTCCAGTGCACGATGTCGATCTTCTCGCCGCGCAGCTCTTGCACGACCGACTGCACGCGCGTGCCCTTCATGCCGACGCACGCGCCGACCGGATCAACGTCCGGATCGTTCGAGATCACGGCGATCTTGGCGCGGCCGCCGGGCTCACGGGCGGCGCCCTTCACCTCGACGATGCCTTCGTAAATCTCCGGCACTTCCTGTTCGAACAATTTGACCAGAAAGCCCGGGTGCGTGCGCGACAGAATGATCTGCGGCCCCTTGCTGCTCATCTCCACGTCGAGGATGTACGCCCGGATACGATCGCCCTGACGGTAACGCTCGCGTGGAATCTGTTCCTTCTCGGGTAGAATGGCGTCGGTACGGCCGAGGTTGACGATGATATTCTTCTTCTCGAAACGCTGGACGATCCCGGCGTGCGTCAGCTCGCCTTTACGATCTTTGAACTCGTTGTAGATGATGTCGCGCTCCGCGTCGCGAAGGCGCTGAATGAGGTGTTGCTTGGCGGCTTGCGCGGCGATCCGTCCGTAGCGTTGATCCAGCTTCTCCAGCAACTCGTCGCCGACGCTGGCCTCGGGATCGAGATTGGCGCGCGCGTCTTCGAGCGAGATCTCGATCTCTGCATTGGTGACGTGCTCAGCCACGGTGAGAATCTTGAACAGCTCGACCTCCCCAAGATCCGGGTTGAACTTGGCCTCGACGCGGATATCAGCGCTCAGCACTTTTTTGGCCGCCGACAGCATCGCGTTTTCGACCGCACTGATGACGATCGACTTGTCGATGCTCTTTTCCTTGCTGACTTGATCGATAACCCGGCTAAGCTCTGGTTGCATGGTGCCCTCCGTGGACGACGGCTATTTCTCTTGTCCAAAATCGTGCTCGTAGTTCGCCTGCGCCATCTCTGAGAAGCGAATCACCTCTTCGCCGGGCGAGTCCCCGAGCAAGTCCCCGAGAAGGATGGCGTCGTCGCGAACCTCGCGCAGCACCCCAACAAACATCCGCCGGCCTTCATGGGGTTCGCTCGTTCGCACCCGCACGCGGCGTCCGAGGTAGCGCGCGAAGTGAGCCGGCACGCGCAATCGCCGATTGATGCCCGGCGACGAAGTTTCTAGCGTGTACGCACCCAGCACCGCCCGATGGACTTCGAGCACATCGCCAAGTTGGCGGCTGAACCCGGTCAATTCGTCGAGGGTCACTCCCGCCCCGGCGGCCTCGAAACCGCCGGCGCGGTCCAAATAAACCCGCAGAACATGCCCGCGCCCCTCGCGCCGAAACTCGGTGTCGACGATTTCCAAACCCTCCTGTTGTGCCAGCGGCTCGGCCAGCGCCCACACACGCTCGGCCACAGACGTATCCATCTTTCCAAATTAAAAAAGTGGGCGCGCGGCCCACTTTCCCCTAGCGGCCCTCAATGTCGTGTGGCGATGTAGCACAGCCACCCTGGAGCCGCAAGCGTGCTTGGTGGCGCGAGTATTTCGCCAATTTACTCGGGCTGCGCGCGCGTGTGCATGGTCCGCAGCGTCACGATCTGGTAGGTTTTCTTCCCGCGCGGAGTTTGCACCTCGATCTCATCCCCTTCGGCCCGATTGAGCAGCGCCCGGCCCAGCGGCGACCCGAGGGAGATTTGGCCCGCCGCCGCGTTCACCTCTTCCGGAAAAACGATCTCAAAATTCTGCGACTCGCCCTCGTCGTCCTCGACCGTAACCTTACTGCCGTAGGCCACGACACCTTCGGGAATGGCGCTGACGTTGTACAGCGACAACTCGCGGATGCGCTCGTTGAGCTGGCCGATGCGCGCGCGGACGAACTCCTGGCGCGCCTTGGCGGCATCGTACTCCGCATTCTCACTGAGGTCCCCGTGCGCTGCGGCTTCGGCCAGCATCTTCGGGATCTTCGTGCTGAGCTCGTTGACCAGCTCCGCCAGGTCCTTCTTGAGTCGTTGAATAACTGGAAGTTCCATAAGTGTCGTTCCGGCTCCAGCCCGTCGTGGTGGCGGAGCGTACACGTTGTCGGCGGCTGCGCCAAGCGGTGCGCCCCCACCGAGCGGTCGTGCAGGGCTACTTCTTGTCGCCCAACACTTCGCCGGCAGCCTGGTGGACTCGATCGCCGCGATACCCTGAGGCGGACTTCTGCATCCACGTGTCGGCCCCGGCCATCACGCGATCCGCGTTCTGGAGATACCAATACATGAGTCCGAATCCGAGCACGAAACCCATCATGAACTTCTTCATCGTTGCTCCATCGCGGCCCTATTATGAAGGACCTTCGCTTTCCTCACAATTGCTCTGGTCGCTTGTCCAACACCTGCCAGGCGCCTCGCTCGCGCAACCGTTTCACCTCGGCCGCCGTTTGTATGCGTGTTTGCCCCAGCGCCTGGGCCAATTGGTTTGTCATGTCGGCCACAATCTGATCGCGAATCGTGCCGGCGCCGGCGGGCTCGTGCGCCAAGAACGCTTCGATCCGCGACGGCGACGCCCCGGTTGCAATCATTGCGTCGAGCGTCTCGCTCAAGCCCAGGCCGCGGCTGGCGGCCACAACCCCGGCGAGTTGCGCGCACGTCTCGCAGCGGCGGCGCAACCATCCCGCGGGCTCGTGACATATCCGACAGCGCACTCGCGCAGTGTAGCGCGCCGACGGCCGCAGCGACAGGACTGCCACGAAAGTTGCCCAGGGCAACCGGCCTGGTAGCATGGCGGCCGTGTCCTTCTGGTCGCCCGCGCTCGATCTGCTCTACCCGCCCAAGTGTCCCGGCTGCGGCCGCGGCACCAACCAGGCGCGACGCTTCTGCGCCCCGTGCGCGGATGATATCCAGCCGCCGCGCTCGCCGCTGTGTGCCGTGTGCGGCGATCCTTTCGCTGGCGCCGGCCCCGATCACCTCTGCAACCGCTGCCTGACGTGCCGCCCAACCTTCGGCTTGGCGCGCGCGTGCGCCACGTACGCGGCGGCCGATTCGCATACCGGACCGCTGAAGCGCGCCCTGCAGCGCTACAAGTATGCGCCCGACGCGAGCCTCGCGCCGACCCTCGGCCACCTCATGGCCGAGCACTGCGTCTTCGACCTCACGCAGTACGACGTGCTGATTCCTGTGCCGCTGCACCTGACGCGCTTGCGCTGGCGGGGTTTCAATCAGGCGCACTTGCTGGCCCATCAGCTTGCGCGGCACGCCACGTTGTCGATCGATCCGTTCGCCCTCGAGCGCGTGCGCGCAACGGCGCCGCAAGTGGAACTTGACGATACCGCCCGGCGACGCAACGTCGCCCGGGCCTTTCGTGTGCCTGATCCGGCACGCGTTGGCGACCGCCGCGTTCTGTTGATCGATGACGTCTACACCACCGGCGCCACCGCCGATGAGTGCAGTCGAACGCTGCGCCGCGCCGGCGCCGCACACGTCGATGTGCTGGTGCTCGCCCGCGCCGTGCTGAGCTGAGCATGCGATCCGATCGCGAGCGCTGGGAAGCGCGCTACCGCGACCGCGCAGCGCGCGAGTTGGAACCGCCGTCGCTGCTTCTGGTTCGGCACCAGCACTGCATTCCGCCCGGGCCGGTGCTCGACATCGCCGCCGGCGCCGGCCGTAACACGCTTTACCTCGCGCGCGCCGGTCATCCGGTTCACGCCATCGACATCGCGTTGCCGGCCCTTGACCAAATCTCCACGGTTGCGCGCGCGCAGCGGTTGCCCGTGCAGTTCGTGCAGGCCGATCTCGACGACTTCCCGCTGCCGCGCAACCACTACGCCGCGATCATCAATATCCGCTTTCTGCAGCGCACGCTGATCCCGTCACTCAAAGCCGCGGTGCGGCCGGGTGGCGTGGTGATCTTCGAAGCTTTTCTCATCGATCAGCGCACCATCGGTCATCCGACCAATCCTGATTTTCTGCTGCAGCACGGCGAACTCGCCGAGCGTTTCGCCGACTTCGAGATCCTCAGCGCCAGCGAAGGGCGCTGCGAAGACGAAGGCGATCCCGTGTTTCTCGCCCGCCTCGTGGCGCGCAGGTGGGATTGAGTTTTCAAGCCTTCTCTGACAACTAGCCCGAGATGATTCGCCGCGGATTGGTCGTTGTCCTGTGTCTTACCCTCGTTGCCTGCAGCGGCGGGGGCGGCGGAACGACCCAAACCACCCCGATCTCACCGTGGGGCAAGTTTCGTCATGACCCGCTCAACAGCGGCGACTCCTCCGGCAACGTCGGCGACGCGTACAAGAGCATCACGCCGACGACCGAATCGTTCCCGTCCTACCCGCCGGCGGACGCAACTCCGCTCGGAGCTATCACTTCCTCGCCGGTCATCGGTGTCAATCACGTCGTCTACGTCGCCACCGAAGGCGGCGGAGTGTATGCGCTCAATCCCGATCTGACGCTGCGGTGGTCCCTCACCTCGTGCGCGGTCAGCGCACCTCTACTCACGCCGGGTCCCACGCCAACTCCAGATACGAGCATGGCCATTCCGTTCGGTCCGATCCAATCGTCGCCGGCCCTCACTTCGCTCCGTTCCGGCGCAACCTTCACCGAACAGAACGACAAGGTGCTCTACTTTGGCGATACGACCGGGCATTTCTTCGCGGTGCAAGACAAGGATACCTACGGGGTTTGCCTGTGGGCATATCCTGCGACCGCGGAGACCGACGTGGCGCCGATCCTGTCATCGCCAACGTTTCTCGTCGACTCGAACGAAGAGATCATCACCGGCATCTACTTCGGCACCAACGACGGGCGCCTCTATGCGCTCAATCAAGACGGCTCGCTGAAGTGGACTTTCACCGCGGGCGGCGCGATCACGTCCTCCCCTGCCGTCGACTCCGGCGGGCCGCTGTACTTCACCGCCGCCGATGGCTTTCTCTATGCCGTTGCCCTAGACGGCACGCTGGATTTCAACGCCGGCCCGAATCAGTTTCACAATTTATCCGGAGTGTTTCCCGCCTCGCCGTTGCGCGGCACTGCCGCCATCTACGTCGGCACTGCCGACGGCTATGTGGTCGGCATCAGTTCCGATGCCAGTTTTCAGAATGTCATCCAAACCTCACTGGTCAGCATTCCAAACGGCGAGGCGGTGGTCGCCTCGCTCGCGCTCGGCAGCAGCGGGTTGCCCGTTCCTACCGCGACGCCACCGCCGACCGCGCCGGTAACACCAACCCCCGGTGGTCCGACACCGACCCCGACCTTGAGCACCACGATCCGCAACCTTGTGTTTGCGCTCGCCCGTGATGGCTCACTCTACGCCATCGATGAAAGCACGGGCGCACTCGCCACGGGCATCAGCATCACGTCCGCTCTGGCCCCGACAACCTCGTCGCCAGCCCTATCCGCCGACGGCTGTTTGGTGTTCGGCGATGACGCGGGCCATGTCTCGGTGCGGCTGCCCTTCTCTTCCTTGACCCCGCCCCCAGACGCAACCCCGACGCCGATACCCGACTGTTTCAACACCGACTTCATTCACGTGGCCAACGGACCGATCCGTTCATCGATCGCCATCGACTCCAACGGCGCGATCTACGTCGGCTCCGACGATGGCCGCATCTATCGGATCGGCTCGGCGAGCAACAACCCATCATGAAGAGTACCGTGCGATTGTCCCTCGCCCTGTTGGCGCTGCTCGCGGGAGCGTGTACGAGCGGCGGCGGCTCACCGAGTTGCAACACCAACGACGGCCTGCCACTGGCTGGCGACGCCGCTGTGACCCCCGCGCCGGGAACCTCGCCAACCCCCGGCACCTTACCCGACGCCGCACCATGGCCGAAGTTCCGTCACGACAACGCCAATACCGGCAACGCCAACACCGGGCGCGCCGCGGACGATCCCCATGTCATCACCTTGAGCGAGAACACTGGGCAAATACTCTGGCAATTCCCGCCCGCCAACGAGTCGGGCAAAGGCCCCTTCGCCACCTCACCAGCGGTGATCAATGTGTGCGCGAATTCGGGCACGCCCTGCACCGGTAACCCCGACTGCAGCGATTCCGCGCCCTGCACCGCACGCGTTTTCATCGGCGCGGCCGATGGCAGCTTCTACGCCCTCGACGGCGGCACTGGAAGTCTGGTGTTCTCATACTCCACCGCCGCCAGCGCCATCACCAACTCGCCGGCCGTCGACACCAGCGGGCGGGCGTTTTTCAACACGACGTTGAATCAATTGCTGCGCCTGACTCCAACCGGCTTTCTCGATCGCGCCGCCGCGGTCGGCGGATACAGCGCCAGCTCGCCGGCGTTGGCAACCGACGGCACCGCCATGGTCGGCGCGTTCATCTCGGCGCAGAGCGGAATCAGCGGCGCCGTTTGCACCAACGGTATCGCGCGCTGGTCGCTGGGCGAAGGGAGCGTTCAAGCCGCTCCCGCGCTGGGTCCCGATGGCATCACCGGCACGCAGGTTGCCAATTGCACGGTGAGCAGCGACACCGCGCCGCACGGCCTGGTCTATGTTGCCGAGTCGCGGCCGCATCCGGCGGTGCGGGCCATCGATCGGTGCCTCGGCCACATCCGCTGGACGTTCATCGCATCCGACCCGGTTGTCGCCGCACCACTCTTGGAACTGCAGCCCACCGCCACCGATCCACGCGCCGGCACCGTCTACATCTTCGATGGCGGCGGTCATCTCTTTGCGATCGATGCCGAGTCCGGCGCGGCCGCGTTCGGCGATTCCTTTAGTCTGCCGTTCACGAAACCAGGGCCGCTACCCAACGTCTCGTCGCCAGCGCTCGGCGCCAACGGCGTGCTCTACCTCGGATCAACCGATGGCAATCTGTACGCGTTCGACCCGACCACAGGCGCAACGCGGTCGTTCCAGACCGGCGGACCGATTCAGTCGTCAATCGCCGTCGCGGGCAACGCGATTGTCTTCGGTTCCAACGATGGCAACGTCTACCAGGTTACCGACGACGGGACTGAATTGACCGAAGTCTGGCACGTCGCGATCACGGTGCCCGGAACGGAAGGCCCGGTTCCGATCGCGCTCGGCCGCTCGTCACCGGCCATCGGTCTCGACGGCACCGTCTACATCGGCGCCGCGGACGGTCGCGTCTACGCGATCGGCACGCCGTAGCCCGCGGCGGCTCCAATACAACAGCAGGACCACGACCGCCGCGCCATCCGCGCGGCTGGGCACAGTGGTGCAGCCACCTCCGCCGGAACCCGAGTTCTTCGGCGGATGCGTGCGCGTCGGTCGCGGCGTTGCAGTTGCCGGCGGTAGCGGCGTGTGCGTACCAGGCCCCACCGTCTGCGTCGGCGTGAAGCTCGGCGTCGGCGATGGCGGTGGGGGCGGGGTCGGCGTTCCCGGTCCAACCGTATCGGTCGGCGTCGGTGTGTTGCCCGGTGCGAGCACACGGGTTGTGTTGCGCAGCACCAGCACGTCCTCGCCGTCGGTTTCGGCGACCAACACATCCGGCAAACCGTCCAATGTCAGATTGATCGCCGTCAACGCGATCGGCCCGTGACCCACCGGAAAGTCCATACCCTCCGCAAATCCACCACTGCCAGTCCCGGCGTAACTCACGACCCGGTCTCCGTCGCCGCTTGCCACCACCAGATCGAGATGCCCGTCGAAGTTGAAGTCGGCCACGACGATTGCGATCGGACTTGACGGCGCGGTGAACTGTCCTCCGCTGGTGAACTTGCCGTCGCCGCTGCCACGCCAAATCGACACCTTGCCGGCAGCGGAGCTCAGCACGGCAACGTCGAACAAGCCATCTTCGTCGAAATCGCCGACGGCCAGGGCGCTCGGTTCATCCTGGAGCGTTGTGGTCGACGCCGTTTGCGGCGTACCCGTCGTGTCGCTCAACCACGTCACCAGAGCAATCGGATTCGTACGCGCCGCGATCACGTCGGCATGCCCGTCGTGGTTGACGTCTGCGCCCGCGACCGCCACGACCGTACCACCCGCATCCAGCGACTGCGCGCTGAAGCTGCCATCGTGCTGACCCAGCAATACCGTCAAGCCGCTGGTGAGCGGCTGCGCCACCAGCAGGTCACTGATGCCGTCGCCATTGAGATCCGTCGCCGCCAACTCGCCGGCTGGCGATGCCAGCGCCACCGAGATCGGCGGGCTAAAGCTGCCGGCCGTTTGATTGCGAAGAATTGAAACTTGCGCATTGCCGCCATTGGCGACAGCGATGTCGAGGTGCCGGTCGCCGTTGAAATCGCCCACCACCACGGCACTCGGATTCGGACCGGCCGGCAGCGCGGTCGGCGCGCGCAAACTGCCGCGGCCGTTGCCGCGCAGGACAGACACCGTGTCGCCGTTCTCGTTAGCCACCACCGCATCGACGAAACCATCGCCGTCCACATCTCCCGCGGCGATCGCGACGACGCCATCGGGGACATTGAACAACGGCGCCGCGATAAACGCGCTGCCCTTATGTCCGCGCAACACGGTAACCGCGTCGACATCGGGATTCGTGACTGCGATGTCGACCGCGCCATCGGCGTCGGCATCGAACTGTCCAAGCGCGAAACCAGCGGGCGCCACGCCGACACCGAATTCACTCGCGCGGCTGAACGTGCCGTCGCCGCCGCCCTCGAATAGGGTGACGCTGTTCGCCCCGGCGTTGATCACCAACAGGTCCGGTTTGCCGTCACCGCTCACCACTTCCATCCCGTTGCTACTGTCGCGCGCGATCGCCAGTGCCACCGGATTGGGAGCAGTGGGGAGCGCCGGCTTCGGGCTCAAACCGCCGCGGCCATCCCCGAGCAGCACGGTCACGCTATTGTCGGCCGAGTTCGCGACCGCCACATCGGATCGGCCGTCGAGATTCACGTCGCCGACCGCCAGCGCGATTGGTTCACGGCCGACCGCCACTGTCGTGCCCTGCGCATACCCACCACTGGTATCCGCAATCAGCGCGGAGATGGAATTTCCGACGCGATTCACCACCACCACATCGCGACGCGTGTCGTTGTTCAAATCGGTGAACGCGAGGGCGACGGGACCTTGGCCAACGGCGTACGACCCGGTCGCCGTCACCTGACGCCCGTCGGTCACGTCGAAGAACAACACCGCGTCGCTTGCCTCGTCGGCCACCGCCACGCGACCTCTGGTAGCAGCCACCGCCACTGGCGCACTGCCGGCCGCAAGCTTGAGCGGCGCTGAGAAGCTGAAGCCATCTTGACCGAACAGCACCGTGAGACTCGCTGCGGTCGTACTCACCACCGCCACGTCGAGGTGCCCATCGCCGTCGAGGTCGGCGACGGCGAGTGCGATCGGGTTCGCATCGACGGCAATTGCGGGGCGTACCGACGCGAGCGCTCCCGTACCCTTGCCCGGTAGGATGCGCACCGCCGCTTCGCCACTCGCCGTCACGATCGCATCGGTCTTACCGTCGCCATCGAAATCGCCCGCGGCGATGGCGTTCGGCGCAACGCCGGCGGCGAAGCGCGCCGCCACGCGAAAGCTGATCGGCTCGCTGGGCAGGGGTGTGGGCGTGAAGGTTGGTGTCCGAGACGTCTGCCGCGTGCGTGTCGGCGTTGGCGGCGGCACGCCGGGGCGCGTGGGCGTCGCGGTCGCACTACGCGCTGTCTTCGTCGGTCGCGGCGTCTTGGTCGGGCGCGTTTGCCCGGACGCGCTCGACGACGCTACGGTCAACACAAGCGCGCAGACCAGAAACACCCGCAGGTGCATCAAGCCGCGTCGCATCAATTCTCGAACCATCACGTCCCGAAGCATCATGCTTCGCACCTTCGGCCACGCGCACTGGTTTTTCAATCGGAAAGTGATGCGGAGGAAAACCGCGGGCGAGCGCGTCGGACGGCGAACGATCGCGTCAGGCGCGCCCACCTTCGGTGAGATGCTTCAAGTTCAAAATCTCGTCTAACCGTTCGGGCGACATCAGTCCTTCTTCGAGAATGACCTGACGTAGCGATTTGTTCTCGGCCAGCGCCTTCTTGAACACCTTCGCGGCGGCGTCGTAGCCGATCACCGGCGCAACCGCGGTAACCAACGACGCGGTGTTCTCGCCGTAGCTGCGGCACTGTGCCGCGTTCGCGACGATCCCGCGAACGCACTTGTCAGCCAGCACCTGCGCGGCGCAGCCGAGCAGCTCGATCCCTTCGAGCAGGTTGTGCGCGATGACCGGCATCATCACGTTCAGATCCAGATTGCCGTTCATGGCCGCGATGGCAATCGTCGTGTCGTTGCCGATGACGTGAGCCGCAACCATGTTGACCGCCTCCGCGATCACCGGATTCACTTTGCCCGGCATGATGCTCGAGCCCGGCTGGGTCGCGGGCAGCTCGATCTCATTAAAACCGGTGCGCGGGCCCGACGTGAGCAGGCGCAGATCGTTGGCGATTTTCATCAGACCGACTGCGATCGTCTTGAGGGCGCCCGACAACTCGACGCAAGCGTCCTTGTTCTGCATCGCCTCGAACGGATTGTCGGCGCGCTTGAACAGATGCCCGGTGAGGCCGCGCAGTTCAGTGACCACGCGCGTCGCAAACTCGGGATGCGCATTGAGGCCGGTGCCGAGCGCGGTACCGCCGATCGGCAGCTCGGACAAGTGCGGCCGTGTGTTCTCCACGCGCACGACCCCGTGGCGCACCACGCTGGCGTAGCCGGAGAACTCCTGTCCGAGGGTGACCGGCACGGCATCCTGCAAGTGCGTACGGCCGGCTTTCACCACATCCTTGAACTCATCGGCCTTCTGCCCGAAGGCTGCCGCGAGGTGGCGCAGGGCCGGCAGCAAGTGCAGCTCGACCGCTTCCATCGCCGCGACGTGAATGGCGGTGGGGAAGACGTCGTTGGTGCTCTGCCCCATGTTGACGTGGTCGTTGGGATGAACGAGCGGCTTGTCGCCGCGCGCACCGCCGAGGATTTCCGTCGCACGCGTCGTGATCACTTCGTTCGCGTTCATGTTGGTCGAGGTACCCGAGCCGGTTTGAAAGATGTCGACGACGAATTCGGCGTCGAACTTTCCCTCGGCGACTTCGAGAGCAGCCTGCTCGATCGCTTGCGCAAGCCGGGCGTCGAGCAGACGGACTTGTTTGTTGGCCCGGGCCGCAGCCACCTTGATCAATCCGAGGGCGCGAATGAACCGGCGCGAGAAGCGCAGGCCGGAGATTGGAAAATTCTCCACCGCGCGCGCGGTCTGCGCTCCATAGTACGCCGCCGCCGGCACACGCATTTCGCCCATGCTGTCCTTCTCAATCCGAAACTCATCAGCCATGTGGTCCTCCGCATGTGGTTACGGTTTGCGAGTACCAAACACGCGCGCAATTGGCGAGCGCGGCAGCGCTTATGGCTCCTTGCGCACCGCTTATCGCTGGGGAGAGGCGTTGGGGTGACTCGGGACCGGTGTGTATCTATGGTGGTGAGCCGCGGAGGGCGACGCATGCGTCGCCCCTACACCGGAGCGACCGCCGACGCCGAACCTTCGGACTTAAGCCGGGAGACCGACCCACGAATCACGACCCACGATTCGCGATCTCAGAAATGCACCGGCTCGAATTCCTTCCGATTGACGCGCTCGATCTGGATCGTGACGTGATCGATGTGGAAACGCTCTGCGGAGACGCGTTGCATGGCGTCGAGCACGCCGTCATGATCGGCGCCGCCGTCGATTACGGCGTGGGCGCTCAAGGCTTCGCGCCCGGTGGTCAGCGTCCACACGTGCAGGTCGTGGACTTCGAGCGTGCCGGGCACGTCATTGAGCGCGCGCCGCAGCGCATCGAGGTCGACGTGCGCCGGCACCGCTTCCATCAACACGTCGACGGCATCGCGAATCAATCCCCACGAACTGCCGATGATCAGCACGCCGATGCCGGCGCTGATCAGTGGATCAGCAACGTACCAACCGGTCGTCAGCATGACCGCCCCGGCCGCCAATGCACCGACCGATCCGAGCAGGTCGGACAACACGTGCAGAAACGCGCCGCGCAAATTGAGGCTACTGTCGTCGTGCGGCTGTAGCAGTCGCGCGCACACCACGTTCACTACCAGCCCGACCGCTGCCACGACCATCATCGGCCCGGCCTTCACGATCGGCGGTGCATGATAGCGCTGCCACGCTTCGTAGCCGATGTAGAAGACGACCAGCCACAGGAAGAGCCCGTTGATGAACGCCGCGAGAATTTCGACCCGATAGTAGCCGAATGTCTTGGTATCGCTCGCCGGCCGGGTGCTGATCCACAGCGCCCAGAACGCAAGCAGCAACGCCGCCACGTCGGCGAACATGTGCGCGGCATCGGCCAACAAAGCGAGGCTATTGGTGAGATAGCCGCCGACCAGTTCGATCAGAAACAGCGCGGCGGTGAGGATGACCGCTAGCCGGAGCGCATGTTGATCGTGGGCGCGGGGGTGCATGCTCAGGAAGAAGTGGGCAGTCGGCAGGGGGCAGTCGGCAGTCGGTCACTCAGCGGCATACTGAATCAGGGAGAACACGCCATGCGGGGCGAGTTTGTCGCGGCCGTTGAGAAAACTCAGCTCGATGATGAACGCGCACTCGACGACTTCACCCCCGAGGTGCTCGATCAACTGAATCGCTGCACCGGCGGTGCCACCAGTGGCGAGCAGATCGTCAACGAGCAAGACGCGGCAGGGATGGCCGAAGGCGTCGCGATGAATTTCCAAGCGATCGGCGCCGTATTCCAGCTCATATTCCGCCGCAACCGTCTGCGCCGGCAGTTTGCCGGGCTTGCGGACGATCGCTAGTCCGCGCCCGAGCGCATATGCCAGCGCGGCACCGAGAATGAAACCGCGTGACTCCACTCCCAACACCATGTCGATGCGGTCGCGATAGCGCGCCGCGAACCGGTCGACGACGGCGCGGAACGCGTCAGCGTTGGCCAGCAGCGGCGTGATGTCCTTGAAGATGATCCCCGGCTTCGGGAAGTTTGGAATGTCGCGAATGAACGATTGGAAGTTCACAGGGCCTCCGTGTCGTGCTCGTGGCTCGTGCTCGTGAGTCGTGGTCTTCCTTATACCAACGCCACTCACCAACACCACCGTCCGCATTCCGCGACCCCATTCCGCAATCCGCATTCCGCAATCTCTACTTGGCGCTCGCGGTCAGTTGCGGGAGGAAGTAGATCGGGTTGCGCGCAATGTTGTCCTGGCGGACTTCGAAGTGGAGATTCGGGCCGGTGGTGTGTCCGCTGTCGCCGACGGTCGCAATCAGTTGGCCACGCCGCACGCGCGCACCCTCACGCGTGCGATTCTCGCGGTTGTGTGCGTACACGGTCGCGTAGCCATCGGCGTGGCGGATGATGATCACGTTGCCGTAGCCCGACAGTTTGTCGGCGTAGATCACTTCGCCATCGGCGGCGGCCAGCACCACGGTGCCGATGGGCGCCGCGATGTCGATGCCGTCGTGGAAGCGTTTGCCGCGCGGTCCGAATCCAGAACTCACGGTGCCGGCGTCGATGGGCCAATTGAACGGGCGCCGGCCATCGCCGCGCGGAAATTCACCGTGATGCGGGACCGCGGTATTGATATCGCTTGGGGTGATCACGTGCACGGGCAGCTCGCGCGTCGCGCCGGGAATCAACAGGCGCTGTCCAACTTCGATGCGCGCCGGATCGCGCACGTGGTTGGCGCGCGCTATGCGCTGCACGCCCACACCGTACGCCTTGCTGATACGAGAGAGCGTGTCGCCGGGGCGGACCCGATGATAGACCTTGTGGCCGCACGCGGTTGCCAGCGCCACCAGCACCACCAGCGCCCCAATGATCCACAGCCTACGTTGCCGTTCCCCGTCAGCCACACCCACCACTTCAGGCGCGCGCTTTTCACCGAGCCCACGCGCGCCGTTCCATTTACCTGTTCGTCACCCGCGCGCTACGATTCGTCCCAGCCGTCGGCGCCTACCAGCCGCACGAAGCGGCACTCGCCGAAGTACTCTTCCTCCCACCCGGTCGCGCTGCGCCGGATGCGGGCGAGGCCCTGCAACTCGGCCTCGCCCAAGGGCAACACCAAACAGCCGGCGGGACCGAGCTGCTGCAGCAGCTCGCGCGGAACCCGGCGCGCCGCCGCGGTCACAACGATCGCGGTGAACGGCGCCGCCTCGGGCCAGCCCTGTTCGCCGTCACCCACGCGCAAGTGGACGCGCTCGCCGTAGCCAAGCGCCAACAACGCTTCTTTCGCCGCCAGGCTCAATTCGGCGTGTCGTTCGATCGTGAAGACCTCGGCACCCAGTTCCGCCAACACCGCAGCTTGGTAGCCCGAGCCCGTGCCAACCTCGAGCACGCGGTCGCCGACTTGCGGCCGGACCACTTCGGTCATCAGCGCCACCATGTACGGCTGCGAGATCGTCTGACTGTGCCCGATCGGGAGCGGATGATCCTCGTAGGCGTGCGCACGTTGCGCCAGCGGTACGAAGCAATGCCGCGGCACGCGCCCCAGCGCCGCCAGCACCCGCGCGTCGCGGATACCGCGCGCCGCAATCTGTTCGCTCACCATGCGCCGCCGCTCAGCCGCGTAGTTGCTCGCGCTGGCCATGGCTTGACGATTACCATCGGCCCTGCGGGCTCGCAAACGGCCTCGTGAATCGTGGCCCGCGAGTCGTGACGCGTGAGTCGTGAATCGTGACTGATGAGTGGTAACTCGGCGGGCCTGGGGGACACGTCACGAGCACCGTCGCCCGTCCGAGTAGTATCCGAAACGGGAGGGCGAGCCTTCCGGCGAGCCGTTTGGTTTGCACAGTGCGGCTCGGCAGAAGCCTCGCCCTCCCAGGTTTGCATCTGCCGATTTGTATACCCGATCGTGAGACACTACGCTGGCGCACCGCGGGCTGGTGCGATCACCAGGGTTGCGGTAGATACCGCCTCGACCCAAAGGACAACAAAACGGGCAAGCTGGCAAACAAGATCGCGATCATCACTGGCGCGGGCTCCGGTATCGGGCGCGCGTCGGCGGTGCTGTTCGCGCGCGAAGGCGCGCACGTGATGGTCGCCGATCTCAATCGCGCGGGCGCCGACGAAACAGTCGCAAGCATCAGTCAGTCGGGCGGCCAGGCCACCGCAGTCACCGTCGATGTCAGTCGCGCGGAATCAGTCCAGGCGATGATCGGAGACACGGTCACGGAGTTCGGGCGACTCGATGTGCTGTTCAACAACGCCGGCATTGGTGGTCCGTTCGCGGCGTTCTCAGACTACACCGAGGAGAACTTCGACCGCGTCGTCGCGGTCAACCTCAAGGGCGTGTTCCTCGGCATGAAGTATGGCATCGCGGCGATGCTCACGAGCGGCGGGGGCGCGGTGATCAACACCGCATCGGTCGCGGGCATGATTGGCGCCCGCGGTTATGCCGGCTACAGCGCGTCGAAGGGTGGCGTGATTCAGCTCACCAAGGTCGCCGCGCTCGAGTACGCCAAACACCACGTGCGTGTGAACTGCATCGCCCCCGGCGGCGTCGACACGCCGATCCTCGAAATGGTGCCGGCGGCGCACCGCGCCGCTATCTCGCGCAGCAATCCGATGGAGCGACTGGCACGGCCGGAGGAACTGGCCAGCATGGCGCTGTTCCTCGCTTGCGACGATTCGTCGTTCGCCACCGGCGGTGTGTTCGTCGTCGACGGCGGCTCGACTGCGCAATAGACCTCTGCACGTGTCCTCGCACGCACTCCAGCCTCGCATCGCCCCCTACGGTTCATGGCGAGCGCCGATCACCGCCGACGTGATCGTCGCGAGCACGATCGCTCTCGGCCAGATTGCGATCGATGCCAACGATATCTACTGGACCGAGCTACGACCAACCGAGGGCGGTCGCTCGGTGATCGTCCGCCGGACGCCCGACGGCATCATCGCCGACGTGACGCCGCCCCCGTTCAATGCGCGCACCCGCGTGCACGAGTACGGCGGCGGCGCGTTTACGGTCGCCGACGGGGTGACATTTTTCGCAAACTTCACTGACCAACGCCTGTACCGCCAAGATCGCGACCGCACCCCGCGACCGATCACACCGGACGGTGCGTTCCGCTACGCCGATGCCGTACTTGATCGCCAGCGCTCGCGTCTCATTTGCGTGCGCGAGGATCACTCGCTCGCCGGCCATGAGGCGATCAACATGCTCGTCGGTATCGACAGCGCCGGGCGAACGCCGCCGGCGCTGCTGACGGCCGGCAATGATTTCTACGCGGCCCCACGTCTGAGCCCCGACCGCACCCGACTGGCGTGGCTGACGTGGAACCATCCCAACATGCCGTGGGATGGCACAGAACTGTGGCTGGCCAAGATTGCCGGCGACGGCGCGCTGCAGCACGCGCAGCGCATCGCCGGCGGCGCGGATGAATCGATCTTCCAACCGCAGTGGTCACCCGACGGCACGCTCTATTTCGTTTCTGACCGTAGCGGATGGTGGAACCTCTACCGCTGGAATGGCCGCGACAGCGAGGCACTCTGCGACATGGCTGCGGAGTTCGGCCGGCCGCAATGGGCCTTCGGGCAGTCGACCTACGCTTTCGAATCGGCCACGCACATCATCTGCAGCTACGCGCGCGAAGGTCGCTGGCACCTGGCGCGACTGGACACTCGTTCGCGCGAGCTTACGCCGATTGCGTTGCCGTACACGGAGATCAGCTCGATCCGTGTTGCGGAAGGCGCCGGGCACCATGCGGTGTTCTGCGCTGGGTCGCCGACGGAACCGATGTCGATCGTGCGGCTCGATCTCGTCGACGGCGGGCGAGAGATCATCCGCTGCGCCAGCACCGTCGATGTCGATGCAGCCTACTTCGCGTCGCCGCAGCCGATCACGTTTGCAACCACCAACGGCGAGACAGCGCACGCCTTCTTCTATCCGCCCCGCAATCGCGACTACACGGCGCCCGACGGCGAGCAGCCGCCGCTGCTGGTCATCAGCCACGGCGGTCCGACCGGAGCGGCATCGACCGCGCTGAATCTCTCCGTTCAATACTGGACCAGTCGCGGCCTGGCCGTGCTCGACGTCAACTACCGCGGCAGCACCGGCTACGGACGCGCCTATCGCCGGCGACTCAATGGCCAATGGGGAGTGGTCGATGTCGATGATTGCGTCAACGGCGCGTGCGACCTGATCGAGCACGGCCTCGTCGATCCCGACCGCCTTGCCATTCGCGGCAGCAGTGCCGGCGGCTACACCACGTTGTGCGCGCTGACGTTCCGCAATCTGTTCAAGGCGGGCGCGAGCTACTACGGCATCGGTGATCTCGAAGCGTTGGCGCACGACACGCACAAATTCGAGTCGCGCTACGAAGAGCGGTTGATTGGTCCCTACCCTGGCCGCCGCGATCTCTATCATGCGCGCTCGCCGATTCACTTCACCGATCGTCTCTCCTGTCCCGTGATTTTCTTCCAAGGGCTCGACGACAAGGTCGTCCCGCCCAATCAAGCCGAAGCGATGGTGGCTGCCCTGCGCGCCAAACATCTGCCCGTCGCCTACGTGCCCTTTGCGGGCGAAGGCCACGGCTTTCGCCGCGCCGAACACATCAAGCGCGCGCTCGAGGCCGAGCTGTACTTTTACTCCCGTGTATTTCAGTTCGTCCTCGCCGATGCGATCGAACCGGTCGCGATCGAGAATCTGTAGTGCCGCGGTCTCAGTGATCAGTAACTGCGATCGATTCCAATCCCGGGATGCCAAGCCGTTGAATTCGCGCGGCGTTGTTGCCTTCTTCATACGCCGGCAAGCGTCCCTCGCGACGCCACACGCGCGCCGCCAACGCGTTGGCCAGCACGCGCACCGGGTAGTCGCGCGGCAAGTGTTGCAGGTACGGCTGAATCGTAACGAAGTCGCGTGCGCCGTATTGCTCCATGATCGCGCGCAAGCCGCCGTTGTGCGGGCCAATGTTGTACGCCAACAGGCCGAGAAAGAGATCGCCCTGCATATCGTCGAGGTAGCGCCGCATCGTGGCGGCGGCCAGCCACGCGTTCTGTCGCGCATCGCGCAGGTCGACCTGCGCCACGCCGAGACGATGCTGCACGTCCCGGGTCGCGTCCTCCGGCACCGCCGTGATCTGAAGCAGACCGCGGCCGCCATCCGCGCTGTCGCGCGGTTCGAATGACGACTCGGTTGCTGCGAGACCGATCAACACCTCCGGATCGAGTCCAAAGGCCTCCGCGGCAGCGTGGATGATGCCCTCATAGCCACGCGCTCGCTCCAGCATGCGCTGCACCTCGACCCGATCGCCGCGGCGATAGGCGGCGAACACCTGATGGGCGATCGCCCGACGCTCCGCGTCCGCGCTGCCGCCGATCAGCGTGCGCAGATGAACGAGTTCCAGATCGAACACCGGCAGCGTTGCGAACCATCCCGCACCTCCTGCAATCGCGAATGCAAGAATCAGCGGCGCGGGCGTGAACCACCGCGCCAGCCAAGCACGCACGACCAGCCATACACCCAGCACCACGGCCGTCCCGACCGCGAGCAGCAACACGGCCCCCGCAAACGGCAGCAAGTGAGTCCATACGCCACTGCCCGTGAATCGATCAGCCGCGCGCCCAACGGCAGTGATCACGCCGATCAGACCGGCCGCGAGCAACGCGACCGCTTCGAGCACGTTGCGAAGCAACGACTGCCAGCCGCTGCGTCGCCGGCGACGGCGGCGCCGACGCATCGGTCGTTTCTTCTTGTCTACGGACTCCACCCCACCCATGACTACCCCACTCGACTTTCCGCCGCTGCATCGTAGCGATCATTTGCGACCAGCAAAAGGCCATCTTGCGTTGCAACGGACGTGGACTTCGACGCGCGTTTGCGCTGCGCCTGTGGCAGAGTATCGTGCAACTCGTTCGACGGAGGGATCGACGAATCCGATGGAGACCCACGAACAAGCCGCCCAGCGAATCTTCGGCGAACGCGCCGCGCTCTATACCACCAGCGTGTCCCACACCGATCCGCAAGTCCTCTCTCGCGTCGTCGAGCTGAGCACCCCACAGCCTGAATGGACGGCGTTGGACATCGCGACGGGCACCGGTCACACCGCTTTCGCGCTGGCACCGCATGTACGCTCGGTCATCGGCACCGACCTGACGCCGGAGATGCTCGCCGAAGCCGCCATGCTGCGTGCGCAGCGCTCCATCACCAACGTCAGCTTCCGTCCGGCCGATGTTCACCACCTCCCATTCGACGACGGCTCTTTCGATCTGGTCACGTGCCGCCGCGCGGCGCACCATTTTTCCGACATCGCGCGGGCGCTGCGCGAGATGCGCCGCGTGCTCCGCCGCGGCGGCCGACTGGTCATCGACGACCGCAGCGTGCCCGAGGACAATTTCGTCGATGCGTGCATGAACCAACTCGATCGCCACCACGACGAGTCGCACGTCCGCGAATATCGCGTCACCGAATGGCAGCAGATGCTCGCCGCGGCCGACTTCACCGTCGACGTCGTTGAACCGTACCGCAAGCATCGTCCGCTGAGCGCATTCACCGCCGGGGTTTCGGCTGCGAACGGCCGTCGGATCGATGCACTACTGGCTCAACTGACTGCGCCGCAACGCGCCGCGCTCAATCTGGCCGAGGTCAACGGCGAACCCCATCTCGATCACCACTACGTCTTGCTCGCCGCGCAGTAGGATCGAGCGTGCCGCGCCACAACATCGCTAGCGATACGCGGTGGGAGCCCATCGTCGGCTACTCACGCGCGGTGCGCGTCGGCGACTGTGTCTACGTCTCCGGCACCACCGCGACCGACGCCGACGGTGAGATCGTCGGCGTCGGCGATCCGTACGCACAGGCAGTGCAGACGCTCAAGAACATCGAGTCGGCGTTGCTGCGCGCCGGCGCGCGCCTCACCGACGTCGTCCGCACCCGCATGTACGTCGTCAACATCGATGACTGGGAACACATCGGGCGCGCTCACAGCGAAGGTTTCGGCAGCGTTCGACCCGCCACTAGCATGGTCGAAGTGCGCCGTTTCATCTCGCCCGAGATCCTAGTGGAGATCGAAGCCGACGCCGTGATTGCCAACGCCACAGCGGCGCGTCCACCTGAGATCATTCGCACCGCGCGCCTTCTGCTGCGGCCGCCGCGCCTTGACGATGCGGCGGCCATCTTCCACGCCTACACGCGCGATCCGGATGTCACGCGCTACCTCGTCTGGACCCCCAAGCAATCGGTGAGCGAGGTCGGGGACTTCATCCGTCGATCCATGGCGGCTTGGAGCGCCGGCTCGCAGTTCCCTTGGGTCATCACTCTCCACGGCAGTTCCGGTCCGATCGGCATGATCGACTTGCGAATGGCGGAGCACGCCGCCGAGATCGGTTACGTGCTCGCGCGCGCCGAGTGGAACAAGGGCTACATGACCGAGGCCCTGCGTGCCGTCATCGACGCCGCCATCGCCCTGCCCGGCATCTATCGCGTGTGGGCGACGTGTGACATCGACAACGTGGCCTCGGCACGCGTGCTGGAGAAGGCGGGCATGCTGCGCGAGGGTACCCTGCGCCGCGCTGTCGTTCATCCCAACCTTAGCCCCGAACCACG
Organism: Deltaproteobacteria bacterium; assembly: GCA_016178705.1. Classification (NCBI taxonomy): domain Bacteria; kingdom Pseudomonadati; phylum Myxococcota; class Myxococcia; species Deltaproteobacteria bacterium. The sequence goes on from JACOST010000007.1 coordinate 30,456, forward strand.
CGACGCGCTCTGCTACGCCATCACGAAGTAGCTGCGCGCCTCGGCGTGCCGCCGTTTGCCGGCTTCCCAACAAGGCGCCCTCGATACGCCGCCCTTGGATACGAAGCCTTCGGCTTCTACTCACTGCGGCTACTCGGGAAGGCGGAATTTTTCTCTGAGTAGCTCAAGACCCATTTGCCCGAGTAGATCGCGAAGCGAACGTATCGAGGGCCATTTTGTACAAAGCGCCGTTTGCCACTAGACTATGGCCATGTCGCGCAAACGGAACGGCACCCCGAGCCGCGACACACCGACCATGCTCGACGTCACCGACTCGGAGTTTGAAATCGCGGCGGGGCGGCCACTGCCGTTGGGAGTCAGTGAAACCCGCCACGGCTTCAACTTCGCGGTGTTCTCGCGTCACGCTACCGCGATCACGCTGGTGCTGTATGCGTCCGGTCAGCACGAGTCACTGATTGAATTCCCCCTGGATGCGACTTTCAACCGCACCGGCGACGTGTGGCATTCGGAGATCCGCGGTCTCAATGCCACTGTCCGCTACGGCTGGCGCGCCGACCGCCAACCAGTGGCGCAGGACCGATTTCATTGTTTCGATCGCTCGCGCGTGCTGATCGATCCCTACGCGCGCGCGATCACCGGCGGCAGCCAGTGGGGCACCGTGTATTCGCGGGCCGGTCAAGCGGACGGTAGCAACGGTGCCGAACGGCGTTCCCTCTATGTGCATGACGAGTTCGATTGGGAGTCGGTGCGGCCGCCGTGCATCCCCCTCCCCGACAAAGTGATCTACGAAGTGCACGTGCGCGGACTGACGCAGCACGAGTCCGCGGGTGCGAAACATCCCGGAACGTATCTCGGCTTGATCGAGAAGATCCCCTATTTCCTTGAACTCGGTGTGACGACCATCGAACTTCTACCGGTGTACGAGTTCGACGAGAACGAACTGACACGCGTCGATCCGACAACGGGACAGCCGCTGAAAAACTTCTGGGGCTACAGCCCGATCGGGTTCTTCGCGCCCAAGGCGGCGTATGCCAGTGCCGGCCGCGATGGCGAACAGGTGCGCGAGTTCAAACGCATGGTGCGCGAGCTGCATCGCGCCGGGCTCGAGGTGATTCTCGACGTGGTCTTCAATCACACCGGCGAGCGGACCGACCGCACGGTGAGCTTCCGCGGACTCGACAACTGCACCTACTACATGCTCGATCCGGCCACGGGCGAGTACCTCAACTATTCCGGCTGCGGCAACACGCTGAACTGCAACCATCCGGTCGTCCGCGATCTGATCATCGACGCGCTACGCTACTGGGTGTTGGAGATGCACATCGACGGCTTCCGCTTCGATCTCGCGTCCATCTTGGGGCGGGGCCAGCACGGCGAAGTGCTCGCCAATCCGCCCTTGCTCGAACGCATCGCGGGCGACCCGGTGTTGGCCAACGTCACCCTGATCGCCGAGGCGTGGGACGCCGCCGGGCTCTATCAAGTCGGCAGCTTTGCGGCCGGCGATCGCTGGGCCGAATGGAACGGGCCGTTCCGCGACGACGTTCGCCGCTTCGTGCGCGGCGACGCCGGTTTCACCAGCCAACTCGCCACGCGTTTGGCCGGCAGCTCCGATCTATTCGACCACTCCGGCCGCCGCCCGTGCCACTCGATCAATTTCATCACCTGCCACGACGGGTTCACGCTCGCCGATCTGGTCGCCTACGATCGCAAACACAACCACGCCAACGGCGAGAACAACCACGATGGCAGTGACGCCGACTTCAGTTCCAACAACGGCGCCGAAGGTCCCAGCCGCGATCCCGCGGTCATCGCTCTGCGCCATCGCCAACAGCTCAACTTCCTCACCCTGCTGCTGCTCGCACAGGGCACGCCGATGCTGCTCGCCGGCGACGAGTTCAGCCGCACCCAGCGCGGCAACAACAACGCGTACTGCCAGGACAACGAGATCGGTTGGATTGACTGGCGTTTGCTCGAACAACATCGCGATCTGTTCCGCTTCGCCAAGATGCTGATCGCCTTCCGCCGCGCCCATGCGGTGCTGCGGCGCACCGAGTTCCTCACCGGAGAGGGGACTGTCGCGCATCCGCGTCCGGACGTCGCCTGGCACGGCGTGCACCTCGACAAGCCCGACTGGGGCGATGCGTCCTGCGCCCTGGCGATGCACCTCGCCGGCGAGCACGCGACCCCCACGGATTGCGACATCTATCTTGCCTGCAACGCATGGCGCGATGCCCTCACCTTCGAGCTGCCACCGCCACCAGCCGGACAGCATTGGGTCCGCGTCATCGACACCGCGCAGCCGAGTCCCGCCGACATCGCCGAGCCCGGTCAGGAGTTCCGTCTCGACACTACAAATGGCTACTTAGTCAACGCCCGCACGTGCGTCGTCCTGCGCAGCAGGTGATTCTCGTAGGGGCGACGCATGCGTCGCCCGCAAGCTCACGCCGGATTGTTTGCACGACTGCGGCCGCGCAGCGCTTCCCACTCTTCGATCGTACGCGGCCAGTCGGACTTGAGCAGCCGCGACAGCGAGCGGTCGGCGAGCAATCGCCCTTCCGTCTGACAACCCGGACAGTAGTTGGTTTCGTTTTCCGCGTAGCGAATGCGCTGCACCGTGGCGCCGCACGCCGGGCAGGGTTGGCGATAGCGGCCGTGTACCGCGAAATCGTCGCGAAACGCAGTAACATCGCCAGCCCCGGGAAACCGATCCTTGAACTGCTCGCGCAGCGTGGCGGTCCACCGCTGCAGGACGCCGCGGGTCGCCGCAAACAGACGACCGATGTCGTCGTCACTGAGTTGGCTCGTCAGCTTGATCGGCGACAGGCGCGCCGCGTGCAAGATCTCATCCGAGTACGCATTGCCGATCCCGCTGAAGCGGTGGGGATCGGTGAGCACGCGCTTGAGCGTGTGATTGCCGTCGAGCAGCGCAACACGAAAGGCGGCCGCATCGCACTCGAGGACTTCGAGACCGCCGGGATCGTGCGCGGCCAGCTCCGCTCTACCGCGCACGAGGTGCAACGATGCGCGTTTCTTTGGACTCGCCTCGGTCAGCAGCAGCGCGCCGGTCGGAAAGTCGAAGGCGGCGAGTCCGATACGTCCGGGCGGTTTGGCACCGCGTCGTCCCCAACGAAAGCGGCCGGCGATCATCAGATGAAAGACAAGGAAGAGATCACCGCCGAGAGTCAGCACGATCCGCTTGCCGAGCCGGTCGACCGCACCGACTAGTCTTCCCTCGACCTCCTTGATCGGCGGATCGACCGAGCGCAGCACAAACGGACTCGCCAAGCGCACGCGCTCCAGCGGCAGTCCCACGATGCGTGGCCGCAGGGCTGAGCAATACATTTCGACGTCAGGCAACTCGGGCATCGCTGCTCTCACATCACAATCACGGGTAGTCTTTCAAATCGCAGGGCCGCGCTTGCAGCGCTGGCCCTGCCGAGAGGCGCTCGTCAACAACTCGAGACGACAGCACATTTGGATGCGTTTCCAATCCGCTTGAATCCACCGCTGACCCAGATGTATGAGCAAGCATGCGCTCAGGCGTGCTGACCTACGGATACCAGTGCGGCTTGCCAATATCGCTGTTGCGCTCAAATCAAAGTTAGGTGCGGGCCTTTGCGATGGATCACTTTCATAGGCTTGGCTGGAATGCTGCTCGGCTGTACGGCCACCGCACGCAAGCCGCAGTCGTGTAGGTTCGTCATCGATTGGAATAGTTCAACCCCCGACCGAGAACGAGCTATCTGGCTCGCCTATCTCATGTACCGGGCCCAGCATGCGGGACCAACGAATGTATGTGGGAGCGAAGAGACCGTGGTGATCCCAACTTTTGACCAAGAAGTTCAGGCACGCGATGAGACGCTCAAGACGTATCACCGCCTCCAGCAACACGATCCCGAGTTGGATTTGGCCTACTTCGACGATCTGTCGCGAGTTGCGGGGGCCGGGTTCATGCGAGAATACGTTTGGGTGTACCTGCGACAGAAGTCCTGGACGCAGGAGCCGTCCGGCCTGCGCGAATCGGAGTTCGAGATTTGGCGCGAGTCGAATCTCAAGGGTCACGTCCCACAAACACAGGGCGCGGTTAAGGTGATCGCATCAACCCCATGAACGAGAGCGCTCTAGCAAACCGATGCGTTGGCGCTGTGTGACGTCGGAGACTGCGGGGTGTGAATGATGCGAAGACGCCAACCCGACTCCACCATGCAGGGTCTCCTCGACCGCCAAGCTGTCATCGATACCGTGTCGCGGATGTGCTGCGCCTTCGACGAGCAGGACTGGCCGGCGTTGCGCGCATGCCTGGCCGACGCGCTCGACACCGACTACTCGCGCTTTCGCGGCACGCCGCCGGCGCGGCTTGCCGCCGATGAGTTCGTGCGACTGCGACAGGTTGGCTTGGCTGGTCTGCGCACGCAGCACCTCAGCTTCAACCACTTGGTCGAAGTCACGGGCGAGCGGGCGTGCTGCCGCTGCGACTTCATCATTCACCGCTGGCCGGTGGAGCAGGCCGATCCGCGCTTCTTTCACACCTATGGCTTCTACCGCTACGAGTTCGTCCGCGTCGTCGAGGGTTGGCGCATTTGCGGCATTACGCAGTTCGTCCTGCGCAGCGACGGCTCGCCGGAGCTGCATGGCGCGCATCGGCCTGTGGATGCTCCCGCCCCATAGTCATGCGTGCAGAGCCATCCATCGAGCAGCATCTTCGCCAGCTCGAAGAGCAACTCCTTCGACCTGACGTGCGCTGGTCCGCGGAGAAGTTGTCCGCGCTGCTGGCGGACGAGTTCGTCGAGTTTGGCAGCTCGGGTCGAGTGTTCGACAAGCAGCAGATCATCGCGGCGCTGCAGGCCGAGTCGCCGACGCGCAGATCGCTGGCGGACTTCAAGACCTCCGTGCTGGCGCCGGGCGTGGTGTTGGCAACCTACCGCGCCATTCGAGACGACGCATCCGGCGAGTCACCAACGTCCTCGTTGCGAAGCTCCATTTGGAAGCTGATGGACGGACGCTGGCAAATGCTCTTTCATCAGGGCACTCCGTCGAATCAGGCACAGTCGAACCAGACATAACGTGCACCGAGGTGGCCTCCCGATGAAGGATCAGTCAGCCGAAAAACAACTCGCTGGTTTCATCGCGAAGTACACTCCCGAGATCGGGGTGCTGGCGCGGGCCGCGCTCGCCAAGATGCGAGCGCGTCTGCCAGGCGCGCTCGAGTTGGTGTGGGACAACTACAATGCCCTCGCCATCGGCTTCGGCCCGACGGAACGTGCATCGGATGTAATTTTCTCGATCGTGGTGTATCCGCGCTGGGTCAGCTTGTTCTTCTTTCACGCAGCGGACCTGCCCGATCCGCGAAAGCTCCTGAAGGGCAGCAAGGAGATCCGCCACATCGTCCTCGACGACGCCGCAACGTTGGACAAGCCGGCGGTTCGGGCGCTAATGGCACAGGCGCTCAAGCGTCTTACCAATTCGCTGGACGCAACGAAGCCGGTCCGCATCGTGATCAAATCCATCTCAGCGAAGCAGCGCCCGCGACGCCCGGCATGATCGGGGCTACCTCGTGGGCGATCTAAACCGACGCTGGACATGCGGGGCACCAACTTCTCAGCGCTCAATCGAAGGGAGAGTCGATCATGAAGATCCCATTCGCCGGTGGCTGCGCGTGCGGCGCCATTCGCTATGAGTGTACCGCTGAGCCGATCCTGGTCCTCAATTGCCATTGTCGGGATTGTCAGCGCGCGGCTGGTAGCGCTTGCGCTTCCGGCATATTCGTTCCGGCAACAGATCTGACGTTCACCAAGGGAACGGCGAAGTACTACGTCAGCACCGCCGACAGCGGCAACATCGCGAGCCGCGGGTTCTGTGCGGAATGCGGATCGCCCGTGGCGGCAAAGCAGTCGGCGTTCCCCGTCTTCGTCATTTACGCCGCAAGCCTGGACGACCCCAGCGACCATCGCCCGACGATGGACATCTTCACATCCAGTGCGCAACCGTGGGATTTCATGGACCCCGCCTTGCCGAAGTATTCGCGCGGAGTCGGATCATAAGTCTCCGTAGGAAAGCCAGCGCTCGTCGTTGAGGCGCAATGACAAGGGAAGCGAGCGGGCCGCGTCTGGTACTCGGTCCGACGGATGGAGAATACAGACTGCAGATGAACGCCGGCACGGACCGCCGACCGATAGAAAGCGATGCCGCGGCAATCGCCAGCGCGTTTACTGCGTAAGCAACTCGCTCCGTGGCTCGCTTCGCGATGGGTATCGCGCACTACGTCTACGACGTGGTTACCTCGAGCGGGCGCTGCCTCGTCGTCCGCATCGGTACGCCGGCTGATACAGCACACTTCGCCGGCGCCGCATATTGGTCGAATCTACTCCGCCCTTTGGGCGTGCCGCTCCCGACCCTCTTGCAAGCCGGAACCCATGCGGGGATGCCGTATATCGTCATCGAGCGCTTGCCCGGGACTGATCTCGGGCTCGTATACGGTGAGCTGACAACGGACGAAAAGCGGGGAATCGCGGCCGAGGTCGCGCGCATTCAGAGCACCGTGCGCAGGCTCCCGGAAGGTCGCGGGTATGGGTTCGTGCATCATCAAGGCGGCCCGTTTCCCCATCGCACGTGGGCTGGCGTCGTGCACGCGTCGCTTGCGCGCAGTCGCGCGTGGATCGACGCGGCACAACTCCTCGACACCGACTTCGTCGATCGAGTCGAGCGCCGCGCGGAACGCTTCGATCGCTACTTCGCCACAATTCCACCGCGAGCGTTCTTGGACGATACGACGACGAAGAACGTGATCGTGCACCACGGTCGCGTGAGCGGAATCGTCGATGTCGATGTCGTCTGCTTCGGCGATCCGCTGTTTGCGCTCGCGCTCACACGAACGGCGCTGCTCAACGACGGACAGATCCCGGACTACGTCGACTACTGGTGCGATCTTCTCGATCTCACAGCCGAGCAACGCGGCGTACTCCAGTTCTACACCACCCTGTTCTGCGTCGTGCTGCTGAGCGAATTCGGACACCGCTTCAACCGAAAGCGCGCGCTCCCGCTCGACGCCGTGCGGCTGAGCCGTCTCACCGCCGCGCTCGACGCACATCTCGCGGAGACGTAGAACTACACCTTCGACCCGCCGACAGTCAGCGCTTTGCATCACCTTGAGAGGACCTCCAATGAGCATGTCGACAACGTATGGCCAGACAGCGTTCATCGAGACCGGGATAGAGATGTACTTTGAGAGTCAGGGCCAGGGCGCGCCGCTGCTGCTGTTGCACGGCTTCACCGGCTCCGGTGCCGATTGGGCGCTCGTATTCAACTCCGCGCCCGCGGGCTACCGGTTGATCATTCCCGATCTGCGCGGGCACGGCCGCTCAACCAACCCTTCGGCGGAGTTCACGCATCGGCAATCGGCGCGCGACGCGTTTTGCTTGCTCGATCACTTGAAGATCGAACGATTCAAAGCGATCGGCATGAGCGCCGGAGCCAAGACGCTGCTGCACATGGCGACGCAGCAGCCCAGTCGAATCGACGCCATGGTGTTGGTCAGCGCCGCGCCCTACTTCCCACCGGAAGCCCGCGCCATCATGGCTCAGATGACCGTCGACAACCGGACCGACGAAGAGTGGCGCGTCATGCGGCAGCGCCATTACCACGGTGACGAGCAAATTCGAGCACTGTGGAAACAAGCACACGCGTTCAAGGACAGCTACGAGGACATGAACTTCACGCCACCGTTGTTGTCGCGAATATCGGCCCGCACGCTGATTGTCCACGGCGATCGAGATCCGCTCTATCCGGTCCGGATGGCGATGGAGTTGCACGCGGCCATCGCTCGATCCCACCTGTGGATCGTCCCGAACGGCGGACACGGCCCTATCTTCGGCAACCAGTCTGCCCCGTTCGTCGAGACCGCCCTCGCCTTCCTGCGCGGAGACTGGCAACCCACGTAGTCGGCTGCACGCTGCGTACGCCGCGGTAGCGCGCCGCCGCATCGTGTACTAAGGCTCCTCGCTTGGGGGGAGTCAGATGAGAATCAGTTCCATCGTGATCAGCGGAGTCGCCCTCGGTTGCCTCGTCTCCTGTGGCGGACCGAAGGAACAAGCCGCGCCCCCGCCGGGCGCAGACGCGCAGGGACACACCGCGCCGACTGACAAGACCGTGGAAGTCAACGCCGCCGTCGCCGGCACGCTTGCCCTCGCAGATCAGCAGGATTTCGACGACGCGAAGCGCGGACTCGTCGCCAGCGATCCAAATGTGATCGTCGACGGTGGCGGCACTCGGATCTGGGACACGAGCGCCTACGGCTTCGTAACCGGTGACGCGCCTCCGAGCGTAAATCCAAGCCTCTGGCGCCAAGCCAAGCTCAACGGCATTCACGGCCTCTTCAAGGTTGCGGACCACGTCTACCAAGTGCGCGGCTACGACGTCTCCAACATGACGTTGATCGAAGGTCATACCGGTTTGATCGTGATCGATCCGCTAACCTCTCAAGAGACCGCGGCCGCGGCACTCGCACTGGCGCGACGCCACTTGGGCAACGCGCCAATCGTCGCCATCATCTTCACGCACAGCCACGTCGATCACTTCGGCGGTGTCGGCGGCGTTCTGCCGCCCGACGCCAAGCAGGCCATCCAGATCGTTGCGCCGCGCGGCTTCATCGAAGAGGCCACCAGCGAGAACATCCTGGCCGGAGTCGCGATGGGTCGGCGGGCCGGCTTCATGTACGGCTTGGGGCTCGCCCGCACGGAACGCGGACACGTTGACACCGGCCTCGGCAAGGCGCCGGCACGCGGTACGATCGGGATCCTCGAACCCACGGACCTCGTCGATCACACCGGGCAGGAAATGCAGATCGACGGCGTTCCCTTCGTGTTCCAGTACGTCCCCGATTCGGAAGCGCCGGCGGAACTGACCTTCTACCTGCCGGAGGTGAAAGCCTTCTGCGGCGCCGAGATCGTCAGCCACACGATGCACAACCTCTACACGCTGCGCGGCGCCAAAGTGCGGGATGCCCTCAAGTGGAGCGGCTACATCGACGACGCGCTCGCGCGCTTTGGCGACATGGAAATCGTGTTCGCGAGCCATCATTGGCCGGTGTGGGGCAACGCCCGCATCGCCGACTACCTCAAGCGTCAGCGCGACACCTACAAGTACATCCACGACCAAACATTGCGGCTCGCCAACAGCGGCCACACCCCACAAGAAATCGCCGAAGAGCTGGAGCTGCCCGCGTCGCTCCGGTCCGTCTTCGCCGACCGCGGCTACTACGGCACCGTGCGGCACAACGCGAAGGCGGTCTACCAGTTCTACTTCGGCTGGTTCGATGGCAACCCGGCGAATCTTGATCCACTGCCGCCGCCGGAGTCCGCGAAGAAATACGTCGAGTTCATGGGCGGAGGCGACGAGGTGCTACGCAAGGCGCGCGAGTCCTTCGCCCAAGGCGACTACCGCTGGGCCGCCACGGTTCTCAACCATCTAGTTTTCGCAGAACCTGAGCGCGCCGACGCGCGCGATCTGCTCGCCCAGACCTACGATCAACTCGGCTATCGCGCCGAGTCGGGTCCGTGGCGCGATGAGTATCTCAGCGGCGCGTTCGAGCTGCGTCACGGAACGCCGAGCACCGCGCTCAACCTCGCCGCTGCGGTGGATCTGCTACGGCACACACCAGTGGATCGCTTCTTCACGTCGATGGCCACGCGAATCAACGGACCCAAGGCCGAGGGTAAGACAATGACGCTGAACTTCGTCTTCACCGACCTCGGCGAGACCCACGTGCTCACCCTCGAAAACGCGGTCCTGCACCACCATCAGCGCGATCCCGAACCCTCCGCGACCGCCACCGTGCGCCTCACTCGCGATTTCCTCTTACGCTTGGTCACGGGACAAGCGGGCTTGCGCGATATGATCTTCTCCGACGATCTCAAGGTGGAGGGCAGTCGCATGGATCTGCTCTCGTTCTTCTCGCTGCTCGACAAGCCCGATGGAAATTTCCCCATCGTCACCCCGTGAGATGGCTTTGCACAACGAAGGCTCTCGATACGATCGCTTCGCGATCTACTCGAGCAAACGGACATTGGGCTCCTCGCGAGAAGAGAACCGCTTCCCCGAGTAGTCGCACTGAGAAGCCGAAGGTTTCGTATCGAAGGGCGGCGTATCGAGGGGCGGCAACCTTTTTGTGCAAAGCCACCGCCCGATCTGCATCGTTGGGCGCGTTGAGGAGGTGAGCAAATGGCGCATCCACATATGCCCTACGATCCGGAAGGCCCGATCAAACGGCTGCGGGAGATTTGCCTCGCACTGCCGGAAGCGACCGAGAAGGAGGCGTGGGGGGAATGTACGTTCCGCGTCGGCGGCAAGATGTTCGCCATGACCGACAACCATCATCACGGGAGTGAGCACTGCTCGGTGTGGGTGAAGGCACCGCTGATGGTGCAGGAGATCCTCGTGGGCTCCGACCCCAAGCGGTTCTTCAAGCCACCATACGTCGGCCACAAGGGATGGATAGGCGTGCGCCTCGACGTGAGGAAGGTCGATTGGGAAGAACTCGCTGACCTTCTCAAAGACGGCTATCTCATGATCGTACCTAAGCGCCTCGCAAAACTGCACGGCCCTGAGGCGGGCGATCTCCCCCCAGCCCCCGCGCCACGAGCCAAGCGCACGCGGACGAAGCGGCGCTGAGAAGCGCTTCCACTTGCCTCACCCGGTCAAGGCGATTGCGTCAGGGGTGGTCGAGCGCGATCAGTCCGAGGTGCTCGCTCACCAGACGCAGCGTGTCGGGGCAGAAGCAATAGCAACCCACGCGGACGATGCGTGATAGGCTGCGACTCTGTCTCCTCGACGCGCGGGGATAGGCTGCGAAAACCTTGCAAGGGTTGCGCAGTCGGTGATATCGGTGCCCGCAGTTCCAACCGGCGAACGAACACGCGAAGATCTACGATGGGCGTGGCGAAAGCGATACACGATAGGCTGACAGCATCGTGCAGTCTATCACGCGGCGAAGCACAGAGGCCGAAGTAGGTGAGCAGATAGTTAGGCGATCGAGGGGGTAATGCGGCGCGCACTTGCCATCCTGTTCCTGCTGCTGATCAGTGGGTGCGTCTCGGTATCTCGCCCAATCTCGCCGCGGGCGCCGATGGTGCAGCAACAATCTGAACTTCCGGCGTCCTACATCGCGCTTCAAGGAGTCTGGACAGTCACTCGGGCTCAGCGCGGAGGCACCGCGATGCCTGATAAGCTTGGCACCATCATGCACTTCGAAGGGAATCGCTTTTGGTTCGAGGGAGATCGGGGCTTCGAGGTATTCGAGATTGATGCGACCACCGAACCCTTCAAGATCGACTATTGGGAGGCAGGGACTGCTGTTCAAGGCATCTTCAAAATCGTTGGCAGCACTCTCGTCGATTGCTCTGCCCCGCCAGGTGTCTCACGACCAACGAGTTTCGATCCGACCGCTCACCCGCGATATATCCTCGTCGAGGCGCAACGCTCGTCCGATGACAAGTGAGTCGCCGCGCACTCCCCACGTGCAGCCTAACACCTATAAGGGCTCCGCTTGTCAAGAAGACGAGACGGTAGCGTCACGGGGGCGGGGTGGCTCTCGTGTAGATCACTGACGCGTCGGTACCGCGGGTCGTGTGCTGACTTCGTTTCGCAGCGGGCACAGACACTGT